>DASPQK010000137.1:0-2812 GCA_035624985.1 Syntrophobacteraceae bacterium
GGTCGCCGCCCGCTGCACGGATGACCGGCGCCGATTCGCCGGTAATCGCCGACTCATCGACGGAGGCGATGCCTTCGATGATCTCCCCGTCTCCAGGAATCGTCTGTCCTGCCTGTACGACGACCTGATCGCCCGGTTTCAAAACTGTCGAGGAAACCTCCTCGATGATTCCGGCATCATTCAAACGGTAGGCCACCGTATCGTGGCGGGCTCGCCTGAGCGAATCGGCCTGCGCTTTGCCGCGAGCCTCGGCAAGGGCTGTGGCAAAATTTGCAAATAAAACAGTCAGAAAAAGCCATGCATCAAGCGCAATAAAATACGTAATCGGAACCTGGCTGGCCTGCCTGCCCCATGCCGCCTGCACGATGAACAGAAGGGTCAGGAACGCACCCACCTCCACCACAAACATCACAGGATTCTTCCATTGAGTGTCGGGCCGCAGCATCACGAACGCCTGCTTCAAGGCCGCCATTCCGGTTTCCTTTTCTATCAATCCTCTTGGCTTCACACGTCGAAGTGACCGGAACTGCTCCGAAGGCAAAGGAACCTCCCGCATTGTTTCTCTAATATTCGGTGCACTATTCATATAGCACTCCTTTAATAACCTTTTTCATTTTGGAATCTCTCGTTAACACGTTCAATGAGATGATCGTTAACGCTCCTCGGTCACCCTCCAAAGGGAATGGGACCTAAGTGTTCTGCAAGCGGTCCCAGTGCAGCCACCGGCAAAAAGAGCAGGGCTCCGATGATGAGGATCGTGCCGAGCAAGAGGATGCCAAAGGTAACGGTGTCATCGCGCAGGGTCCCCAGACCAAACGGAGCCGATTTCTTCTCTCCGAGAAATGCCGCCATGGCAATGGGCGCCACAATCGGTAGATAGCGGCTGAAGACCATAACGAGGCCTGCCGCGATATTCCATGGGATGGCGGTCGGCGCGGGATTCGGATTGCTTGCCAAACCGTAGGCAACGGACAATCCGTCGAACGCCGAACCGTTGTTGGCGGAGGCCGAAGAGAAGTTATACAGTATTTGTGAAAAACCATGAGCACCAGGATTGCTGATGGCTTTGAGCCCCCAGCTCGTAGCAGCAAAGAGCCCTGTAGGGAAGAGAATCATGAATGGATGGACCAGAAGGGCGATGATCGCGAGCTTCACCTCACGAGCCTCAATCTTCTTACCCAAATACTCGGGAGTCCGGCCTACCATCATGCCCGCAACGAAGATTCCGATAATTAAGTAGAGCAACATGTTAATCATCCCCACTCCCTTCCCACCGTAGAGACAGTTCAGCCACATTCCGACCATGGGCGACAAGGCTGCAATTGGGTTGAGGCTGTCTTCTTCGGCGTTCACTGCACCACACGTTACGTCTGTCGTTACGGCATCGTAGGTGGCGCCTGCCGACGTCCCGAATCGCATCTCTTTGCCCTCGAGATTGCCGAAGTGCTGATTCACAGGCAAGCTTGGCATGGGGGGGAGCGTGATTACCCGTTTCCCACCCGACGCCGTTGCATCGGGGATTCCGTATGTTCGTGCCACAGGCTGGCCGGTCAATCCGGGATTCGGTCTCAGGGTGTCAAAGCAGACCGACCAAACAATGGTGCCGATCATCAATACCATCATGACTGAAAAAACGACGAGCGAGTGCCGCAGTCGACCCAGCATCCGGCCATACATAAACACCAGAGCAAATGGGAAAATCATCATGGATAAAGTGTTCAGAAAGTTTGACAACCCAGTTGGATTCTCAAATGGATGTGCAGAATTCATACCGTGAAATCCGCCTCCATTGGTCCCGATCATCTTTATGGATTCAAAGGCGGCCACCGGCCCCACCGTGATGGTCTGCGGTTTTACCTCACCCTTCTCCGTAGTTCCCATGGCCCCAGGTTCGAGGGTCGAAACTTGATGGAAGCTTTTAAAGGTCATCGGGCTGCCTTGCCAGATAAATACGAGGCTTATCACAAGACAGATGGGCACAAACATGTAAACTACCACCCGCCACATGTCTACGAAGAAGTTGCCAATTTTGGACTCGCCACGGAAGAGTCGGATGATCGCAGTGAGAGCACATAAACCAACTCCGGCAGACATAAAGAGCATGGAGATGGCAAAGAAAATCTGGCTGAAGTTCGACAAAGTCTGTTCTCCGGAATAGTGCTGGAGGTCCGTGTTCGTCATGAACGAGGTCACGGCTTGAAACATCGTCGTAGGAAAAACCATCCCCTTACCATCCGGGTTCAGCGGCATCAACGGCTGGAGTGACAGCACCACATAGCAATAGACGAACATCAGCGTGTTGAAAAGGAGCAACGAAATAGTGTATTGCTTCCAGTTTTGAGGACCGCTGTCCAAATGTTTTTCGAACCAGCCCAGGACTGGCAAAGGCCGGTACTTCCCGTCCATGATCCACGCCATGTAGCGACTCAGTGGAAACGCGATGACGGTCGCTGCTGCAAGAAGCGAAAAGGGCAGAAGCCAGGTTTGAATAAACATTGTTTTATCTCCTTTCAGTATCTCGATATCCGCCGGCCTTGCTCAGAACCATTCCGGCCGTACAAGGGCCGCAACCAGGTAAACGAACAAAAATGCTGCTACGGCCGCTGTCACATAGATTATCATTCACATCACCTCTTCTCTTAAATTTTCTCGCAAGCAATAAAAAACAAGTACACGATTCCCATCGATACAAGGCCCAATAGAAACATCGCTATCAGCCAAAACCCAAGACTCATTTTGCAATCCCTCCTCCCTCACTGACAAGTATGTCTCTGCGGAGTTCAAATTTGTCGGGCGAGCAAAACAGCTTTCT
>DASPQK010000138.1:0-5161 GCA_035624985.1 Syntrophobacteraceae bacterium
GTATCTCGTCCAGTACTTCTTTCGCCTTCTCACCGGCCAGACCGATGGGACGGACCTTGGTCGTTACGCGGATCTTGGCCTTTTTCGCCCCTACGATGCCGAAGATACCCGAAGATCCTTTGGATATGACTTCAATTTCGAGCTTCTCGCGCGGGAGCTTCAATTGCCTGCATGCAAGCTCTATTGCGTCCTCAACTGATTTTTCTTCGAATTCAACAGTGCACATATTCTCTTTTCCACTCGATCGTCGTTGTAAGGTTAAGCGCCGGCATGACGATTTATCCAGTATTGCTGGGCTATAGAGAGAATATTGTTTACAAACCAGTATAGCACAAGACCTGCCGGGAAGTTGATAAAGAAAAAGGTAAACATGATGGGCATGATTAGCATTATCTTTTCTTGCCGGGGGTCTCCAGTGGTAGGAGTCATCTTCTGCTGGATGAACATTGTCAGGCCCATAAGGATTGTCAAAACAGGCACCCCGTCCAGGTTACCAATCATCGACCCCAGAAGCGGGACACTGCTGAAATCGATTGAAAACCCCAGCTTCAACCGGTCGGGGGCAGTAAGATCGTGTATCCAGAGCGCGAAAGGCTGGTGCCGCAGCTCGACTGCGGAGTTCAACATGCGGTAGAGAGCGAAAAAAACCGGTATTTGAAGCGCCATAGGCAGGCATCCGCCCATCGGATTGACTTTATAAGTCTTGTAAATCTGCATCAGCTCCTGGTTAAGCTTCTCCCGGTCATCTTTGTACTTCTCACGAATTTGCTGAATCTTGGGTTGAATCTTTTTCATCTTCTGCATCGAAGTGTAGCTCTTCTGGGTTAGAGGCCAGAAAACCACCTTGATTATGATCGTCAGCAAAATGATGGCAATCCCGTAATTGTGTGTGAAGGAATAGAACCAGCGCAATACCATCAGTAGAGGTTTGGCGATGACGGTGAACCAGCCGTAGTCGACTGCGGCGGTAAGGTTACGGCCGGCCTGTCTCAGAGTGGCTTCCTCCTTGGGGCCGCTGTAAAGCCTGAATTTGAACGACCTGGACGCTCCCGGATCGATCTGAAACGCTTCAGTACGGTAAACCAACTGGGTGATCGGAACCTTGTCATTGTTCCCGGCAACCAGACTCGGAAACACCTGATACCCGGAATCCAGATCGATGATCGCCTGGATGAAATAGTTGTTCTGGTACCCGACCCAATCGTAGGGGGGCGCAGGAGGGGCGGTATGCTTTTCGAGGTCCTTCACCTGAAGGTCATGGTTAGACCCGCTGATCGAGAAAGTCAGCCGCGATGGGTTATATCTCTCATGCTCGGCTTCTGAATAAGGACTGTAATAAAAATAAGTATCCATATTATCGGAGAGCTTTTCAGCCGATAGGTTCTGAATCTGAATTTCCATGTCCATCGCGTAGGAATTGGATTGCACCGTGAAAATCTTCATCACGCGGACCTTGCCTGGGATCTCGGTTTGGAAAGCGATGTTTCTGGGAGGCTCTCCTGGACTGACCTTGAGCTCGGTTGGCGCGTCGCTCGAAAATGGCTGCCTGGAAAGACCCCAATCCTTATGAGAAACCAGATCGATGACCAGAGGCAAATACGTGGCGTCTCGAATCATTTCCATCGGGGGCGAATCGGGTCTGAGCTCCTCCTTGAACTTGAGCAGTTCGAAAGAACTCTCGCGCGCTCCCTGGGAAATGATCTTCATTCTGTACACGGAATCCTGGATCGACCACGCCTTCTGGGTCGAAAGATCCAGCTTCACCGGAGGCGTTGGCGTAACTGAGGCCGGGGGGGGCGCCTTGGGCTGGGTGGCGGTGGTGGGACCGCCCTGTTTTTGCTGGGGTGTAGGCGTCTGGGTGGGCGCGAAGAAACGGTACCACACCAGCCAAAGCAGAACTGATAAAACTATAGCCAAAAAAGCTTTCGAATCCATCCGGGAAATCTCCACTAAAAAAGTAAAAAGCAAAACGCAAAAAGCAGTAAACTTCGTCCTCTTGCCCTTTGCCTTTTTTCTTTTGCCTTCACAGGCACAGGATCGTAGCCGCCCGGGTTGAATGGGTGACAGCGCAGGATGCGTCTCAGGCCCAGATAAGTTCCCCTGGAAATGCCGTGCATCCTGATTGCATCGAGGGCGTAATGTGAACAAGTCGGCGAAAAACGGCAGGCCCGGGGAAAAAGCGGCGAGACCAAAATCTGATATGATCGAATCAGACCCAGAAATATCAACCGGATCATCAGTTATTTTCCTGCCTATGGAAAACCGTTGAGAACTCCCTGAGGAGGTCTCCCGGTGAGAGTTTTTCCGCCCCGGGACCCGCAATTACCACTATGTCTTTTCCCGGCTGTGGAATTTGCCCCTTGTTCAGCCTGAACCATTCGCGAATGACCCTTTTGATGCGGTTTCGCCTCACAGCAGGCCAGAACCGCTTTTGCACAATAAGGCCCAAGCGATGATATTCAAGACCGTTTGGAATGAAATTCAGACCGAAATGGGGGATTATTACCCGTTTTCCCGCTCTTTTGACGCGTTGGAAATCGGCGGTGCAACGAATTCTCTCGTGAGGCCGCAAACTGTACTTGCCCCTCAAAGATTTCACATCCGAAAATTCCGGAAGCCCATCTCGTTTCAAACCGACAGGCGTTTTCTCCCCTTTGCGCGCCGCCGCCTCAGCACGTCGCGGCCAGCCTTTGTCTGCATTCGCTCGAGGAAGCCGTGAGTACGTTTACGCTTCAGGTTGCTCGGTTGAAATGTTCTCTTGGACATATAAACTTCCTCGCTCATATTTTCCCCCGCCCACATTCGGGGCGGGAAGGCGCGCAGGATCTTGTTAAACGACCCGCCATCCGCAAACATCCAATGTTAATGGAAATCTCGACCCCTTGTCAAGGATTCAAAAATCGCATTGCGCATATGCAAACAGCATGTTATGAAGAAATTCTCTAAAATTCGATCGAAAGGAGAATGTCGACGGATGTTTTGGAACAAAATACTCGGGCTTTTTTCTAACGACCTGGCCATAGACCTCGGAACCGCCAATACGCTCGTTTATGTCAGGGGCAAGGGAGTGGTGCTGACCGAACCGTCGGTCGTCGCCGTTCGCAAGGATGAACGCGGCGCCAACAGGGTTTTGGCTGTGGGAAAAGACGCTAAGATGATGCTGGGAAAGACCCCGGGCAATATCACCGCCATCAGGCCTATGAAAGATGGTGTGATTGCGGATTTTGAAGTTGCCGAGGCAATGCTTAGATACTTCATACGCAAAGTGCACAACAGGGGTGCGCTTATCAGGCCAAGAGTGATAGTCTGTATCCCGTCGGGCGTGACGCAGGTCGAAAAAAGGGCCGTCCGCGAGTCGGCTGAATCTGCCGGCGCTCATGAGGTATACCTCATAGAAGAACCGATGGCGGCTGCAATCGGGGCCGGACTCCCCATAACCGAGCCGGTTTGCAACATGGTTGTCGACATAGGCGGTGGAACCACCGAAGTCGCTATCATCTCGCTTGCGGGGATAGTCTACAGCCGCTCTGTGCGCGTTGGCGGCGATAAAATGGACCAGGACATTCTCCAGCACATTAAACGCAAGTATAATCTGCTCATTGGTGAAAGGACCGCAGAACTTATAAAGACCACCATCGGCAATGCTTATCCTCTTGGTGAAACTGAAACCATGATGATAAAGGGCCGCGACCTGGTAACCGGGATACCCAAGACCGTGGAGGTCAATTCCGATGAGATCCGCGAATCGATCCAGGAACAGATAGATTCCATCCTGGAGACCATAAAGGTTGCCCTTGAGCAAACCCCCCCCGAATTGGCGGGCGACATCGTGGACCGCGGAATCGTACTCACAGGTGGAGGGGCGCTTCTCAAGAACCTCGATCACTTCCTGCGACTTCAGACTGGATTGCCGATCATGCTGACTGAAGACCCGCTGTCTACCGTCGTGCTCGGCTCCGGCAAAGCTTTGGATGAGCTTGCCATTTTGAAGGACGTATTGTCCTGATCAAAAGATGAACTGCCGGTATGAGACTCTTCAATTCGGGTGTTTGGCTTCGCCGGCTGCGTGGCGCCTTCCTCATCCTCGTGTCTGTTAGTGTATTTTTGTATATTTTTTCTGTGAACTTCAGAACTCCCGGCAAAATGGATATCTTGCAGCGTTCGGTGACCGAAACCGTGGGCCTTCCCATCAAATTGTTCGGCAGAGTGTTTTCCGCTTTCGAGCAGTTCTTTAAAGATTACATCTGGCTTAGAAACCTGCGTGGTGAGAATGAATCGCTGAAAAGAGACATTGCCGAACTGCAAGGCAGGGTGACATCTTACCAGGAAGCTTTTGTCGAAAACCAGCGCCTCAGGAGGTTGCTGGATTTCAAGACCTCGACGGCGGTTGACACGATCCCCGCTCAGGTTGTAGTGCACGATTTGACGGGTTGGTTTCAGACACTTATGGTCGATAAGGGCTTTCGCGAAGGAGTCGCGCCGGATATGCCCGTTGTAAGTGACGAAGGTGTCATTGGCCGTATTCTGGACGTTTCCGACCACTATAGCCGCGTCTTGCTCATAACCGATCAGGGCAGCGCGGTCGACGCGGTCGACCAGCGCAATCGCGTAAGGGGTATTCTGCGCGGCAAAGACGCAAACGGGTGTCTCCTAAGGTATATTCGCGGCAACCTCGACGTAAAGGAAGGTGACCTCGTGATCACTTCGGGCAAAGACGGCCTTTATCCCAAGGGGTTGCGGTTGGGCGTCGTTCAAGCTGTGTACAAGGACCCTGTGGATCTTTTTCAAAAAATAGAGGTCAAACCGCTTGTTCGGTTGAGCGCCCTTGAGGAGGTGCTCATTATAAAGCGCGTTGGGACCGGGCCCGAAGTTGAAGCCGATCGAAAGCCCGCCTCCGAGCAGCCCGAGGCCCAACCCCGCATTCAGCCGGGGCCTTCGCCCTCCCCTCAGGCAGGTCCTGCAACAAAGCTTGTCGCCGGGACTGCGCCAAAGCCCGTGACAAAGTCTGTGACCAGGCCTGCGGCCCGCACAACTCCCAGGGACAAACCTCAGGCCAGGTCCTCAACTCAAACCGGTCCCAAATCCAGGCATCAGCCACAGACCAGACCCGGCGACAATCTTCGACAAAAATCTCAACCTGAGCCGCATGGCCAGGCGAAGC
>DASPQK010000139.1:0-16812 GCA_035624985.1 Syntrophobacteraceae bacterium
TTTATGCTCTACACTTACACCTAAGACTCTTGTAGATGACTCGAGGTTAACCACATTCACAAGGAGAGACTCGCATGCCCAAAGTCAAAGCCAACAACATCACCATGAACTATGAGCAGCAAGGGACCGGAGAACCACTGATCCTCATTCCCTATTTGGCAGCTGACAACGCCTGCTATGCCTTCCAGGTGGCTGAGTATGCCAAGCATTTCACCTGCATCTCCATCGACCTGCGCGGGACGGGCGAAAGCGACAAGCCAGCAGGCGTATATTCCACCGAGCTGTTCGCCGACGATGTGGCCGCGTTCATGCAAACCCTGGGGATCGCCAAGGCGCATGTCTCGGGTTTGTCTTTGGGGGCAGCGACCGGCATGTGGCTCGCAGGCAAGCACCCGGATAGAGTCAAGACGTTGTCACTGCACAGCGCGTGGGCGAAGACCGACCCCTTCCTGAAGACGGTGGTCGGGGGGTGGCAGGTGATGGCCAAAGCGCTGGAAAGCGTGCCCGAGATGGTCATTCTGGGCATTTTCCCGTGGTGCTTCACACCCGAACTCTATGCCGCGAAGCCCGAGTACATCCAGTCCCTGGCCGACTTTGTGCGGGGTCGGCCAGCGCAGCCTCTCGCGGCCTTCATGCAGACATCGAACGCTGTGATCGGGCATGACGTTGAGGCGCAGATGAATCGGATCACGGCACCAACGCAGATAACGTTTGGGCGTCATGATCTGGTGACGTCCACGCGTTTTGCGGATCGGTTGATGAGCAGCATTCGCGGCTCGGAGCTGTTGATCTTTGAAGGGTGCGCGCATGCGCCGATCTATGAGAAGGTGGAGGAGTTCAACCAGAAGACGTTGGCGTTCTTGCAGCGCCATATGGCTTAGCTGCAGGCAAAGCGTCCTCGGTGCGGCCCAACCGGCGGTTGCAGGCGACTCGCGCTTGGCGCTCCGCTCGGCGCGCGCTGGTGCGAGCGCCTGAACCGCAACGTTATGCGACAAGAAGGGTAGTGAGAATCATTCTATTTCTTCTCATCCCTTTTGATGGTCCAGTGAAGCGCCAGTGCCGGGGTCAACACGATAAATATGAGGAAGAACCGGATTTCCGTGAAAAATTTCAGCACCACAGGTGTCAGGGTTGCCGGGTCAGTGTGAAACAACCTGCCAGCCATATCCATCCATGTCATCCACCCGATCATCATTGTCATTCCCAGTACGAGAGTAATGACGAATCCGATGGCAAAGCACCGAAGCAAAATGTTGCGGAGCACACGGAGAATTTCAAAGTTCATGTTTCATTCCTTCCCATCAAGCCATACATGGTCTATGGCTTGGCATTCTGAAGTTCTTCCGATTCCCGACCGGCCCAACCCCTCGCAAAAGCGCTTTATCAGTTCCAAAAACGTCGAAGCAGCCTTTTCGTCGAATGTTTGTCAAAGCGGCTCGGTGAGTTCTCCCAGCTTGTCTGTCAGAAGGGTATTCTCTGAGTAGTCAACCGGACAGGCTATGACCGAAACAGTATCATTGGTCAGCGCATTTTTGAACCCCCATGTCTCTTAATGAGGAGTTTAACCACGTAGCGGCTCTTGTCTGGGGTCACACCTGCACTCCTGACCCCTTGGGCAAATGCAAAAATCGACATTCCTCTCCTCTGTACGTAACAAACAAGACGCCGAGAATCTTGCCGTTGCCGAATCATTGTATAATCAGCCGGAGAGTGGGAGAGGCGTTTTTGGTTCCGGCAAGCTGTATGGATCACCTCGTCAATAACGTCCTTTTCAACAATGATCCAGTTATCCGGTTTGCCGGGCGGCAGGTCTTTGTAGAATGAGAGGAGGTGGGAAAGGAGCAATTTACTTTGTTTTTTGTCAATCAAAATCAAAAACCACTCTCATTTAATGAGATATGCATCATACACAACAGCATTACCCAACCGCATTGCAGAGCCAATTCCCATAGCACGATTCAGCCAATTATATTTTTTTGAACTGGTCTCGAACATCATATACACTCTGAAATAATATTGAGATGGATCGACAACTTCGCCTTTGGCGATTTTCGCCATCACTTCAGGAGGGCCATAACGGAAACCCTTCGTTTGAACGTAAATTAATGAATCATCATCAGCCTGCAAAAGATATCTGGTATCTATTATTGCCAGCCCGTCCCTGGTAACTATTTGCCAGTCTGCACCATTATTCAGGATTTTTCCATTGAGCAGTGGACCTTCGAACTTCCCCCCGGTGATCGGTATTATCCGACGCTTCCCGAGGTCCGTTGTTTCGCCGAGTTCCCAAACGGGCGCAATGAGATCGACCGAGAACCGGGCCATGAACACAAGATTCGGTTCAGGGGGTTTAAAACCCTTGGTGTCAGCAACGGTTGATCCCTTTTGCGGCGCCTGAGCCTGGGAAATTCCCGGAACCAAAAGCGCCAACGACATCAGACAAATACTCACCCACCCTCTCATCATTTTTCTCCTCGTCAATAGAACCAGGCAAGCCACCTTCTCTCACGCTTGAATATAGTAGAATCTTTCATGACATGTGAACTCAAAACGATGGCCGGCCATTTATCCGGACGCAAACCCGCATTATCCAGACCCTTGCGCCTCTGGCGGATCGGGCACGGCGGCTTGGCTGTGTAACTGCCGACTCTCCAACTCCATAGGCCGCGCCGATCTCTTTCAATTAGAGAAAAAATCGGCCCTCTGCTAAGCCGGATAAACAAAACTCAATAATATGCCGGTATGCCACTCGCCATCCCCATCCGAAACTTGATCTTCGCCCTTTTCAAGAAAACCGGCGCCCCGGCATTTTCACCGCAAGCTGTATAAAGATCTTCCAGCCCGTAATTACCCACTATGATTTCGCCTCGACGTTAGGTATTATTCAACTAGGGAACTGAATTTGATCCCTCGATGTGGAGAAGGGTGAAATGACAAAAGCAGAGTTGGTATCCAAGATAGCCTCTAATAGCGGGATCACCAAGTCTCAGGCAGAAAAGGCAGTGGATGGATTCGTTTCCGCTGTTTCCCGGGCTCTGGCATCCGGCGACAAGATTACCCTTCTGGGCTTCGGCACTTTCAGTGTCGGCTCTGGATCTCGGCATCAAGCCCGCAATCCCCGGACCGGCGAAAATATCAAAGTTCCCACCTCCAACGTGGTGAGATTCAAGGCCGGAAAGACACTGAATCTACGCGTTACTCGAAATGAGCAGAACGCTCGTGACCTTGAAATCATCAACCGGCACGCTGAATTCTTTAACCGGGAAGCTAGGGATATCCTTGAATATCAGGTGCCCTTATGAAACGGGGCGAGCTCTACCGCGTGCCTCGCTCCTCCGGGCGTGATCCGAAAAAGTCCCGCGTGTTCGTGGTTGTAAGCCGTCAGGTACTGATTGAGTCGCGGTTTCCAACTGTCACCTGTGCCCCGGTTCACACGGCGTACCACGGTCTTGCGACTCAAGTACCGATCGGACCGGAGGAGGGCTTGAAACACGAGAGCAGTATCCACTGCGATGAGTTGGTTAGTTTGGAAAAGGCCCGATTGACCGATTTTGTCGGAACTCTGAAACCCGCCAAAATGGAAGCACTGAAACAGGCTTTGCTGGTTGCATTGGATCTCCTGGCCTAACTTACGCACAGATAGCCTCTGGAGTGGCTGGACGGCCGGAGCGGCTGCACGATCGGACCAAGATAGCAGCCCAGTCTGGCCGCTGGAGGGCCGGACCAGGATAACAGCCACTGCGCTGGAGGCCGGTCGAGGGTCTGGAGGGTAGTATGGAGCAACGAAAAGACGGGTTGGGCAAAAAAGAAAGAAAACAGCAGGAGCGAAAGGGGCAAGGGCTTACGCGCCGCTCTCTTCTGGCCGGCATGGCCGTCGCCGGGCTGGCTCCGATGGTGCTCAACAGGCTGGATCTTAGCAAAGCCGCTCAGGCCGGCACAAGTTACTCCCTAACGTCCGACGGCGGCATAGACTTCAGCAACACGAATATTCTTCTCCACATCGACGGTTCAATGAAACTCAAGGTTTCATATCAGGAAGGATCGAGCCTCAAGAGTATCAGCAGGCCGGCGGTCCCCACCAGCATTGTCGTCAACGGGGTACAGGTCTCCAATTTCGTGGTTGACACGAACCTGCGCCCAAGCGCCCCTACGCCGATCATAACCCAGTACGGCCCAGGGGAGCGGGTCACGCTGGCGGCGAATGGCGTCGGTCCGGGGGGCGCGCCCATCGGTCTGCGCCTGACCATCGATCTTTACACCCGTTATCCGGCTACCGTCCTCTTCCAGTCCACTTTCGTAAACAACAGCCCACACAAACTGCAAGTCAACTCGCTCTGGAGCAGTGTGCTGCTTCTGGACCGCAAACTGGTCAACTCCAAAGAACCGTCCCACGCATTCAAAATGGCGTGCAAGGCGCCCGCAGACGGCAACGGTCTTGAGGACCGCATCTGGGATATCGGTTCTGCGGGGTTGATCGATCCATTCTCGGGATCCCAGGACGACGCCAACTATGCTCGCCATGACGTCGCCAATAATGGCGTAATTGACTACGATGGCGGCCAGCCCGCTCCCAACAAAACATCCCAGGGCATCCGCGCCTTTAACGGCCCGTGGGGCGGGGGCGGAGTTCCCATCATCAGTGTATGGGGCCCGGAGATCGGCATGGCCGCAGCCGCGGTGGAACCCGGTCCGCAGGTTTTGCGCGTGCCGCTTTCCCTACAGCCTGGCGGGCAGGTAAAGATAGGCGTTCAGCAGATCAACGACCTGGCTTCGTTTCAAGCCGGCGCGTCGCTTGCTGCCGTGCACACCACGGTTTCAGTTCACTCCCTCGATTTCTTTGACGCGGCGGCAATCTTCGGCAGCATGCTTCGCGACAACAAAGTTGGCTCTTTGCAATGCGATACCCCTGATGCTACGCCGCACTATGCGCCTTACTGGTGCAGCTTCGGCATCGAGGAACGCCTTGGACAGGTTTGTGCAGACCCTGCGGCTGTCAACGCTCGACTCTACATCCCTGCCGATCTGGGACTTGACTACATGAACATCGACTCTGGCTGGGACAACGGCACCGGTTCCTTTTGCGCAAACCCCGACTTGTATGCGAAATATGGAAAAGGCGATGACGGGCTGCGCACCTGGATCGACCAACTGCACCGCGGAACGACCGGAGGGACGACTCGCCCTTTGAAGGTTTGCCTGTGGATCGATCCCGGATGGGTGGACGACGGTGTGCGCAGGCAAATTGTGGACGACAACGCCTGGACTCCCGATTTGAATCCCGACCATATAGATCCGGGAATTATGAATGCGGACGGTACCTACTACGAGGATGACTGGGGACGCCAGCACCTTTGTCCCACGGTTGCAGTGTCCAGGGAATATGTGCGCCGAGGCATCCTCAAGGTTCTCACTCCTAACGGTCAACCTACCGGATTGACGGACCGGAACGGCAAACAGATTCTTGGCTGGGGCGCTGATCGTTTGTTCGTGGATGGGGCCTTTATGGCGCCTCCGTGCCATAACACGGCACATAAGCACAGTTCTCCGCACGAATCCGAACTGAATGACGGCGCCTTCAACGCGATCGTTTTCAGCGCGGCCCGTTCCATCGATCCCAATTTCCCGCTGGAAGTCTGCCCCTGTGGGGCTGGGCATGCCGCGAGTTCGTGGCAACTGCAATATTTTTCTCAGACCACCTGTTCCGACCCCGACTTTTTAAGTTTTCGTCCGTGGGAGTTCCGCGCGAAGTGGGACAAGGCTATCGCCGGCCCGGCCGCGCCCATCAACAGCGACCACATCGAAGGAGCCGGTCAGGGTCTCAATCCGGATCTCAACTACATGTTCCCCATGGCCCTTGGGTTGGGTCTCGTGTACCAGACGTATTGGTGGCGGAAGTCATGGCAGTCAAGTTCCATCGGACAAGGCGTAAAGGTTCTCTACCAGGCCTGGTTCAACCTCTACAAACAACTTCAGCTTTGCAGCGGGGAGTACCTCAACTTGTACGATATGGCGTGGGACTTTTCCGGACGGCTCGGCGCCCACTGCATAAGGAAGAATTCAGATTTGTTTTACGTTTTCGCGCCGCCTTACAACGACCGGACACTAACCTTTTCTCCCTTTTCAGGCGCTGTTCAGCTGCGTGGATTGCAATCGGGCATGGCTTACAAGATTTATCTATACAGCTCTCGCGATATAACCATCGATCCGAATAACCCTTCGATCCCCCCGCAGTATGTGAAGCATGGAGATGGACCGACGATCGCTCTAAACATCTTTATCCCGGAGAACACGGCTTATCTCTATCAGGTCACTCCTGCTTCCGGTGAAGAAGTGTAGGGATGAATCAGGGCTCGGGCTTAAAACAAAAATCCCCTCTTTTCCTTTGGGGGTTGAGGGGATTATGATGCTAAAAGGGCTGTCGACGACGCGCGCAGCGTCGTCTCAAATTTCGATGCTCTGAGCGATAATCGCCAAATGGTCCTCGCTGATATGGCCTTTAATATGGGCGCCGGCGGTTTTTCCGGATCATTTTGTCATCCACAGCAGAGGTAACGGGTCCTACCCAAACGGCCGTCCAAAGTAGGTCCATGCCCAAAGGGCCAAAAGGTAAACACTGATTAGTGATTGGATGCCCGAGAGGGTCCTCACCCATCCGGTGGCTCGCAGGTTGTACTCTCGCTGTTGTAGTCTCTGTAACCAATCACCCAGATTCAACTCGCGCAAGCCGATCCTAAAGGCTGAGAGAACGCTGAAGTAGAAGGCGGTCCACACTGTGCAAAGCCAGTATCGCTTTAACTTTTGGGAACTTGAATGTTCCGGACGCTGGAAACACTCCGCAAGCCTGCGCTCCGTGGTCCGTCTCACGGGATTTTTCAATTGCGGGGACTTGAGCACGCAGTCAGGTTGTTGCACCGCCCAGATGCCGCCATTCCGTCCTGGTTTCCATAGAGCTATGGCATAGATGATGGTAAAAGGAATGAGAAGCATCAGGAGGAACAGGAGGCTCCTCAGTGGGCTAGCCCCATAATCGGTAATTCTGCCTCCCAGCAGGGAGGCCGCCAAATATCTTTCATACCAGGGCCTCGTTTTCATCTGATACTTATAGAGAGCTGAGAGCAACGCTTTTTCTTCGTTCTTGAACCCAAGATCCCTTGCAGCCTTGCGGAGTTCCACAACAGCCCGCGGTGAAGAGAATACTATTTCAGACAAACCCTTCGCCCCAATAAAAAGAAACTCTGTAGAATCCATCGGCTCAAGCTTTGCTTCCAAAAAACTCGCCTTTTGCCCTTTAGCGAGCTTCAGAGTTGCCTGGGTCAGATCCGCCTTAAACAAGTCCGCCTCGCTCAAGTCGGCCCCGCTGAGGTCCGCTCCGCTCAGCCTGGTCTCTTGCAGCTTGCCCCCGATCAGTTCGGCCCAACTCAGGTCCGCGCCGGTCGCCGTTGCTCTGCTTAAGTCAGCCGATTTCATCTTGGCTATTCGCAGGTTGGCCCCAGTCAGGTTGGCGTCTCTAAGGTCTGCCCCGCTCAGATGTGCATTGCTCAGGTTTGCTGCGCTAAGGTCTGCGGCGCTAAGGTTGGCCCCGTCCAAGATCGCGTCCCGTAAATCGGCTCCCCGCAAGTCGGCTTTTCGTCCCTTTTCCGAAGAAGATTTCAGCCACATGCTATGCGAGGCCAGGATTTTCTGCAAGTCATCCTCGGTAATGACCGTTCCATCGCTGAGCTTGCCCTTCCATGAATTCTTCACCTGTATCTCCTCGCCGAGAACGGGCAAAAGATGGACCGTCAAGATTGTCGCCAAGAACCATGCAATGATAACGGAATTTCGTTGCAAGCTTATCTCCAGTACAAAAACGGAAGACATCAAGTCTAAATCAGTTGGGTTGGTGCGACACAGTTGAAATCGTTCAGCAAACATCGGAGACTGTCTCAAAGGAAAGAGATGCAAGAAAGTCGATCAATCTCGACAGCCTCGCCAGGCGCTACGGCTTTCGAACGACTCCATGGACACTTGTGGATCTTAATCGCTTTCCATCCTTGATTATCGTTGCTCGAATGGTGTGATTGTTGAATTCACCCTGTCCCGCGAGGTAACACGGCGCATATGACCAGGACCCGTCAGGGTTGATCCGTGGTGTTCCAGTCTGGACATACCACTCATTCGTGAGCACCTCCACTTGAATTGTGCCGCCTGGGTCGGCCCCCACTCCGGTGATCTCGACTACGCGTCCGGAAACTGAGCTGTCCGAAGCAGGATAGGTGATCTGAAATTCCGCCGGATGCGCCGGCCCTGCCGAAAAGGAATAAATGAGACAAAACATCACTACACCCAATACAGTTGTTGTTTGCACCGCAGATAGCCGCATAGATTCCTCTCCTTCAAAACAGGATTTTCTTGGTTGTCAACTGCCGTCTAACGAACGGAGAAATATAAACGCTCTTTGTCGCCACCAATTGTGACGGACGAGACTTGTCAAATATCTCAACCAAAGCGCGTGTTTCAAACATGCGCATCCGTAACCTAACTTCAGCAACACCTCTGGAATCAAAATCAGCCGAACCCGCCCTGGAGGCGCCGGCGGGGCTGCAAAATCCTATCGGAACAATCTGGACCCGCAGGTTCTCCTGCAACGTTGGGAACGTCTTTGGCGCCTGTACCGTTATAATAGCTGTGCCCGGAATCAAGGGGTCGAGCAAACAAGCGGCGGCAAGGAAGCCCACAGCCAGGTGCGACGCTGTTTGGAGCCGGCGGCGAACCTGCTTCCACTCCCGGGGGCAAAGCAGGTCAATCAACCCGGCTAACTTCCCCCAGAAGACAAGGACCAAAACTATTCCACCACCGGCGAATTCTATGAATGTTTCGCACATGATCCCTCCGAAATGCACCAAATCGGGCCCTTCTCACGATCACGGATTGTAATGCCAATGAAAACGAAGAACAAGAGCAGGGGGCCGGCCCTTGAAAAAGGAATATTCGCCTCCAACCTCTCTATGTGCTTTCGTAACTCTTTGTCCACTAACAATTTCTCCGATACGCTCTCATCTACCTGCTTGTTGAACTCCAGCACGACAAAATGATACGCCCGGACCATCTCTTTTCAAAACGGCTTCGCCGCGCGCAGGGCGGCAATCGCCCCCTGCCGGGGGGAATGACCCTTGATTCTCTCGTGCATCTGTAAGGATTTTAACGTCCAGCGGCGACGGACACAAAGCCTGCACCATCGAGCATCCTGAGACCGCAAAAATCGGTCCCGCCGGGATATTTCTTGCATGTGCGATCTGAAAATCGTATGGTTTTTTGGGGTTCCAGGGGCGCAGCGCAAGTTTGTCGGGCAAGAATCCGATTTCAACATACAGTTCAGGTGCATAGGAAGGAACAGCCTCGTAAATCCCCGTCAAACCGCGTCATTGACTTTCCCGATTATTGGATTGGAAAAACCTCATGGCTAATCAGGCTCCCGGGTTATGGAACATGCGTTTTGGGGTAGAATCCAGCCGCCGAAAAAATCGGCTCGGATGCATGTCGCCGAAATTGACGCATTATTGGGCATTATTTGGTTCGGTTGTGCTTTTTTGTGCGGCTATTGGACCGCCGGTGCGGGCGGTTGCACAGAGTCCGTATGATAAGCCGGTGGGGGTGAAGCATGTAAACTTAAAGCCCGATCCACTCAATCCTCAGGTCAAAAGGAATGTTTCATGCTTCACTTACCCGGAGTTCGTCGTAAAGCAGGTTGATTATGGAGAGGTTGGGGCTGAGAGGCTGTCGATACTGCCCGCCTCGCCAGGCGCTGCGCCTCCTTGCCGGCAGGCAAAAGAACGCAATGAATATGTTATTCCGGGTAATTCCTGGAGCGGCTATTTTGATGGAGTCAAGTCCAACTACGCATTCTTCAAAGCCGCCGATGGGGTCAACGGAGGCCTGGGCTTTATGGTTTTACTCATATCCGAACGGAAAAAGCTTTTCGAGGACACGGCCGAAAAAGGCATTCAGTTCCTCGAGATAAAAGACGGGATTCTCAGGCTTCGTTATCAGCGGGTTTTCTCGGCGAGCTGCTCGGTCGTGACAGGAGGTCCGGCATGTCGAGAAATGGTGTCAAAGGAGGCGGGTGTTACGGGCGCATCGCTTTCATCCTGCGCCGCGGGGTATAAGGCCGCCAAAGAAGAGTTGGCGAAGATGCGCTGCGAGGATCAATCAGCTAAGAATGACGCCTGCATAGAAAATGAACTGAAGCGCATTAACGAGCAAAAATGGGACGACGCGCCAACGGTTATTGTATATGAGGTGGAGGTCAGTCTGGGAGGGGCGCCGCCTGTTATTAAACCGCTCAGCGACGCATTGGCCTGTCGACCTTCAGACTAGTTGTAATCCCATGATGCGCGCACTGATGATCATTAGGGCTGTTCTTTCAGGTTTTCTGGCTTCAGGAGTTCTCCTGCCGGTTCTTTCCGTTGGAGCGGCAGCCTCAGAGGTTACGGAAATTCCACACGGCGCCGTGTCATGCAGCGGCAGCGTTTACACGGTTGATCCCGACCCAGGCGGCACAAACGTTCGGTCTTCACCTCGCAAGAACACGCCCGTCCTCATTGTGATTCCCAATGACTCCGAGTCGACGGTGGTGGATCTTTCGGCTTCTTTTGAGGATTGGCTGCTCATTCATTCAGCTCGTGGGGTAACTTCAGGGTTCTGGTTTCAAGGAGAAGGGTGGGTGCATGGTTCGCTGCTCGCCGTCAGGGCCGTTCATCCCAGCGGGCGCAGCGTTCCCCTTTACAGTAAACCCGATGTTAAAAGTCCGGTGATCGAGACGATCGCCAAAGAAACCGAAGTACGGCTGGCAGGCTGCAAAGGTGATTGGATGCAGGTCAGGATCGGAAAACACAAAGGATGGCTCGCCCCTGGAGATTACTGCGGCAATCCGGTGACAACGTGTGTGAGCGTTCCAGACGAAAAGGAGCATAGCGACGGCGAAACCTCCTTCATTACCGTGTTCAGACCGCTTGCTGTTTCAGGCGCCGGATTCAGTGCGGGCATGCAGGTTTCTGCTGTTCGCATCGGCGCGGATTGATCCGACTGTTCAACAGGACGGGAGCGCAAATGCCTGCCATCTTTCGTGCGAGCTTTGGCTTGACATCCGGAATATTAGGCAAAACAACGCCGGTTCTGCTGCTTGCGGCCGCGCTGCTGCTGTACGGCTGCGGAGAGGGTATGCAGGTAAAGGTAATGTTTGGAGACGGCACACGGGCAAATATGTTCAAGGGAAATACAGCACAAAAAGCAATGTCCGACCTTTGCGAGAAAATCAGACATCCCGCTAAGGCTTTGGATGTGCATATCACACCGGTTTCGCTCTCCTTGCATGTCCAGGACCCGGCGAAGCCGTCGCACATAGACGAATACAAAGTCGCACACGGCTATGCGCTCAGAAACCGCATTCATTTGATAGCCATAACCGGCCCCGCCCCTTATCAGCCTGGCCTTCTGAACGGCAACCTCGACCAGAACCTCTTCGACCTCGGCAATCTCAATTTGGCGGGTATCGCCGAAACAGCGAAATCGGCCGTCGATCTCGCCGGTTTGGAGGAAGGTGGGGCGGTCGCCGCAATAGACATCCGCAGGCATGTTTGCAGCCCCTTGGGGGGCAGACCGCATGTCTCCGCCATGGGCAAAACGAGTTGCGGCGAAATCAGGTGGGATATCCAGGTAAAGAGTGACCGTGAATACGCAAGTGCATACGCCGATGCCAATGGCCGCATAGACTATCTGAATCTCGACGGCACCAACCGGGCGCAAAACCTCAATCTCCATGCTGATGTAAAAGAGTTGCAAGATGTCGTAGGCAAAATGCGCGAGGTCTTCGGCAACACGCCAGGGATTCTGAAGCTTACACTGGGGCTGAAATCAATTGATATCGATGCGCGCGATCCGCTTAAGCCGAAAAGGCTGATGAACTATTCCGCCGACCTTAACGGCGTATGGATGGGCTTCGAGGCATCCTCCATTGGGCGCCCTTCAAATGAGCAGTTCTTTGCCTTGGACGATGTTGACTGGGCACTCGTCCCCTCAATGCTCAATCAGGCTTCCGCCAAGGTGCGCATGCCCAAAGACGCAATATGGCTGGTCACTCTGAACAAACCAGACGCAATGTCGCCGGCCTTTATGAGGGAACCCAACCCTCAATACCATACACTGGAACTCCGCTGGACTGTAGATTTGCGGGATAAAGACGGGGAACGCGCTCAGGTGCAATTCGACCCCGGGGGCGCTCTCATAAAGGTGAAGCTGCCGGAATGAGACGGTCGCGTTCGAATTCCTTGGCGGCCGGTTCCAGCGAACGGCGTTTCCGACCTGATATCGCCCGGATCGGGCGAGGCGGTTGCAGGATGGGATGCCTAAAAAAAGACCGGTTCAGCTCGACGAGCATCGATGCGTATCGCTGGGGGTCGGACCAGGGGACTTATGGCATCGGGGATTAATTTAACGGCCTTTCTACCCATTTCGGGATATTGCCCTGCAATCGAAATCAGATCCTTTTTCACCCTGGCCTTGCCGACCACTGTTCGGCCCTCGCCCCCTATCACCAAGAGGGGTTTCACTTATATTTCCGCGAACTCGTACCGAACCGGCTGCTCGTAGATCATCATCTGGCAGGTCAGAGCCGAACACATGGCCATGCGAGAGTATTCAGCGCTCGTCACGCAAACTAAGGATAAACAAACTGATCCACCAGGCACAGCTCTCCGGGGTAGCGCATGGGGACGACGAAGGTTTGGACTTTTTCATCCGCTGTGTTCTCGTTCAGGACAACGGATACCGTTGCAACGGTCAGACCTTCTTCCTTCTTGTCCTCCGGTCCGCCGTAATAGTTCACAAACACCAGGTAAGCGCCTTCCAGACCTGCCGGAGTGGAGAATATTTCCGGCCCGTAACCCGTTGTAACATCGACATCCAGCGCGCCTCCGTTTTCAAGCACCCTGTCTCCGTAGAAACAATGCCTGCCGTCGGGCGTTACCACATGAAGATCCAGGTCCGTGCCGTCCGTATCCCAGGATAAAATGACACGGATTTTGGGTTTTATTTTTTCGGCGTATGCCTCGTAGAACTGGACCCTGGTTACAGCCGAACCGTCCGGGCTGCGGACTTCGAGGTTGTTAGACCCGGTGGGGAATGAGTAGGGTCTGCTGAACGCCCCGTTCTCGACGCGGAGCGGCATCGGAATGCCATTCACGATGAGTCTGAAGGGGTCCTTATCCTCCGGGTTTGCCCCGGTCACCCTTCCTTCGATCACCGCCAAACGGCTCTGTTCCTCCTGGGTTTCAACAGACGATGCCGGGTAACTCACTTTCTGGGTATAGAGCACTTGTTCGCCGCGGGAATTGCGCCAGCCGTTCTTCGGAGTATCGATGATGATCTTCATGACTTGATCCATCTTGGCGACAATGGCTTCCAGCTCCGTAATCCGCTTTTTGTAGACCGCCGACAGACAGGCGGCATTCCTGCACTTGTCCCGTTCCGCCGACATCCATCGCTGCTCGGCCTGCTGAAGGTCTTTCGCCTGGCCGGCCGACCGCTTCACGGTTTTCTGATATATATCATTCAACCGCTCATCCAATCCGGAAAGCTCCGGGTTGGCGCAGACCATCTTCTCGATCCGCGTTCCGGCCTTCGAACAGTCAAAGCTCGCAGCCGCGCCGACGCCCGGAAGCGCCATCAAAAGACTCAACACCGGCGCCGCCGCCTTAATCCACCTGATCAATGCCTGCTTCATTATCGTTCCCCGTCAAGCAACAAAGCCCTTGCCATATTCTCGATGAACAGCTCATCCCTTGTCCGCGGATGATTTTTAAACGCAAGATGAAGGTACTCATGCACCAGGGTCAGCGTGTCCTCACCCTCTTCGACTCTCCTGAGGTAGATGCGGTTGCGGGCATAATCCACATGAGGCCTGCCGAGATGGATCAAGCACACGGAAACCGCCTCGGGCTTCTCATAGCCCTCCACTCCCGCAAGACTCCGGTCCCACCTCTCAGCCTGCAGCGAAAGCCACGACTGGGCGGCTTCATCACACACGCAAGGCAAATCCGGCCGCTTCCTTCGAGCGCTCGAAACATCCGAAATAAGCGCGGCCGTGATCATAAGAACCACAAATATCAGCTTTGCCCGTATCCCGAATACGGGCCCGGTTTCCTCAATGCACTTCGATTCGGCCGACATAAGCCCCCGGCTCAAAAGCCTTCTCCTCCGGCTGATACATTCTGAAAAAGCGCGCAGGCGGCATGCTGAAAGAACCACGCTGGGAGAAACGAATAAACTGCCGGAGCACCATCGGTTCCTTGAGTTCGTCGATCGGAACGGAGTAGGACTGAAAGCCTGGATAAGACCTGCTCTCGGAACTTTCCTCAACCCCGGTGATTCCTACCCCCCAGGGCATCAATTCCGTATCGGCGCCGGGGGGCAGCGCCACGTCCAGCACCCCGTACCTGTAAACCGCATTTTCGGAAGGCGAAATGCCGATTTCATCCAAATACAGCTCACCCGAATCGACCCGCGCCGGGTTTTCCACCGGGACGGCCTTGTACTGAGCCTTCAAAGGGAGCCCGTCCTCGTCGGTGGGGGGATTATCCTTATCGATCGGCTCCGGCTGCAAACGGTACAGCCGCCGCTCGATCTTGACCGGCAGCCTGGATTCTTCCTCCATGGTCGTTTCATAGGTCAGGTGAACCTCTAAGGGCTCCTCTGGTTGCGCCTTCAATTTTATCGTCACGCCCTCCCCGGGCCGTCCCTGCCAGCCCCAGACGGGAACGTCGAGCCAGGAAGGCTTTTTCCTCCATGCATCACCCGGATCGAAAAGATCGGCTGAATCTTTACCGTCCGTTGCACTGAGAGCTTTGCGCACAAAGAGCAGCGCAACTGCCCGATCTATTGTGGCGGTTTCCGGACCAAGCGCAGCGAGGATTTCCTCGGCCCGTGGCTGGTTTTCCCGACCTGCCCGCGACGCTGTGCCGGCCATGAGCAGCAAAGCCTTTGTCAGAGGTTGTTTGCTGCCGGCCAGGCGCTCCATACTCCGGGCCGCCAGGCTGTGAAGTTTGGGTTTGGCCGCCGCGGGTTCAGCTATCAGGTCCAGGAGCACAAAGGCCATATCGCGGAAATCGGAATTGGCGGAAGGCTCCATAAGGTTCGCCGTGCCGGGCGCGGCAGATGCCTTTTCCCGGCCTTGTTCAGTCTTCACAGCCTGGTCCGCGACGCCCTCCCAGAGCGTCCTGGTCGGGAGTCCCATTTCCTTGGCAAGCCAGAGAATGGTCGCTTTGTGCAGCAAATCTTCGCGGTCGCCCTGGTTTTTGTAGATATCGAGCAGCTTTTCCCAATGCTTGGGGGGCGCTTCAACCCCCATGACCCGAAGTGCGTTCCAGTCTGCATAGTAAGCATAAGCGGTAAGGAACGGACTGCCGCGGGTCAGGTCGCCCCACCAGCCGAAAGTCGCGTCAGGCCCGGCCATCTGGACCAGGCGAAGACGGTTGGCCGCAATTTGTGAATGGAGCCTCGCAATAACGTCCTGGGAAAGGCCAAGCGCTTTTATCTGCTCGTAAGCAAAGCTCAACGGGATAAGTCGGCTGGCCGTCTGCTCGACACAGCCGTAAGGGTAGTCGAGGAGCCCGTCCGCAACGCGCAGAAAGCTTGCGGCGACATTCCCGGCCAGGCTCAAACGGATGTTGGAGGCCCCTTCGGGAACCGGAACCGTTGATATCGGCCGGTCGAGGCCGAGGTGAACCGAGCGGGTGGTCGCCCAGCCTCTGGGGACTGCGGCGACTGCCGTCTCCAGAGTGTCGACCGGCCGGCCCCGGACGACCAGAGACGTCCTGATGAGGGTATCCCGCTCGGCCTTGAAGGTAAATTGCAGGTAATTGATGCCGGCTTTAAGGGATACCGCCTCCCGCACCGGGTGGTCGATGCCTTCCACTGCGAATTCGGCCGATATTGGGTCGGTCCCCTGGTTGAAACCGAGCATCTGGATTTGAGGCTCATCTCCCTTGCGGAATACCGTGGGCCCGCTCCACTTCAGATAGCAATCCTTGGACGAAATCACATAAGCGGTTTTCTGGCCCGTGTGTCCTGCGTCCGTCATGGCGCGCCCGGTCATGCGCCAGCGTGAAAGCGACTGCGGCATGACGAAAGTGAATCTCGTCCTGCCGTCGGCGCGGGTCTCCAGGTTCGGAAACCAGGCGGCCGTGTCGATATTTTCAC
Organism: Syntrophobacteraceae bacterium; assembly: GCA_035624985.1. Taxonomy (GTDB): domain Bacteria; phylum Desulfobacterota; class Syntrophobacteria; order Syntrophobacterales; family Syntrophobacteraceae; genus SbD1. The sequence continues at coordinate 16,234 of DASPQK010000139.1, forward strand.
GGCGCGGGCGATCCAGCATTTTGATGGGCCGTTCGCTCGACGAGCTTTGCGCCTGACTCTCTGATGATGTGGCCATATCGTAAGTGTGAAAGTTCAAGCTTGAAGTGGTCTTTACCTGGTTGTGCCGGATGTGATGGAAGAACTCTGCTATATCCGGGGCGATTTCCGGCTGGAGAACGTAGACCATTTCATCGACGACGCCCACGGCAAGCTGGGCGCTCACCGGCTTTCCTTCCAGCCGCGTCTCGACCTCGACGGTCACGGTCTCACCGGGAAGATAGGTCTCCTTGTCGGGTTTAAAAGCTATTTGAACGCGGGGCACGGTGACTGTTATGCCCTTATTCTGGAAGACATAGGCGCTGTCGTGCACATAAAGCACCGAAAGGGTGATGTTTGGCCGATGAGTGTCTTGGATCGGTATGACCGCGCTCCATTGCAGGCCGTTTTCCCGCTTCAGCTCAATGGCGTCGGAGCCGGTCTTCAAAAGGGTATAGCTTTCCACCCGGTCCCGTTCGAGCGTTACAAGCGCGTTTTCGACCTCCATGGGGAAGGAGATCAAAGCAAGAGCTTTTTCGCCGG
>DASPQK010000140.1:0-16234 GCA_035624985.1 Syntrophobacteraceae bacterium
AAAGCTGATTCATTTTTATTTGGGAGACGTTGTCTACACTATTGATGAAAAAGACGCGCGTGAAGGGCGCGGGGTTATTTCGGGGACTGTGATAGCGCGCCAGACAAATTTTAGTTACTCCTACAATTCCAGAGCCGATTACCCCTCAATGATCAGGGACCTCATGGTTGACCCCGAAAGAAACAGCAAGATTGCAGACGATGTAGAGATCGAACTTCAAAAAGGGGAAGAGCGGGTCCTTGTGCTTTCCGGAGGCAAGGACCAGGACGATGCACTGAGCGCCGAGTTAAGTCAACGCGGAATAAAGGCCTTTTCATTCAACAGCTTTTGCTCCAATCTGGCGCCACGCGGGACTACGGACAAGGATGGAGAAATCAGCAGCGTTTTACATCCCGGAGCATCGCAGGCGAAGGTCTGGCTTGTTTCTCCGCGTGCTATGCCTCAATGTTCACGCACCCTGAAATCTCATGTGGTTTTCCTGGCCGTCCCGGTTTACTTTCAGAAAAACCTCTCCAACGCCATACGGGATGTGTGCCGCGATGGAGACTCGGCTGACGGCCGGCTGACCATTTACGATTACGTTGATTCCAGAGTGGGAATACTGGATAATTACTTTCGTATGCGAAGTTACAACTACGGAGTTCATCCTAACTTGCTGCTCAATGGTCAAATTGACATTCGTGAAGCCAGACGATAACCGCGCACAAGGCAAGAATCAGAAAAAAAATCTTGTTGCAATAGCTCCATTTCTTCGCTCATGCCCGCAGGTTGTGACCCTGGGCGTTCGAGCCTCTATGGGAGACTACACCCCTGAGCAGAGGAGGATGCTGCTTTGCGCAGGGAAAATTTTGTTTCCCACTCCACGGTTTGCAGGAATTCTGCATGCTGCGGGGAAAAAAACCTTCCCCAGCGTCCTTGCTTACAGTGTCCAAAAATCCAGGCTGATACAGAAAGTGCTGTTTCAGTTTCTGAAGTGTCCTCATCCTCTCACGCGCACCTATTATGGACGCCAAAAAAGCTCGATCGTCGAACATTTTCCTTTCCCGTTTCGCGCGATGGGTCCGAAGATGACCGACAATGCCCGCCTGGTCTCTAACGTCCGCGAGCTAAAGGCCGTATCTGAGATTTATAACCCCTTGATGATCGAGGAGATGTTGGATTATCAAAAGCGCTTTCGGCTCATTTTCGTAAATTACCAATGTGTTGGGGTGCTTAGAAGCGTTTCGACGCAGGATCAACACAGGTTCGGCAGCTTTGAAACCCCGCCAAACCCCCGTTGGGACCTGGTTGGATCTCCGCCGTGTTTCAGCGTGAAGATCGTGCCCTATCTGGAAAAGCTGCTCAAGTCGGCACAGATTGACGACATTGCAGTAGAAATAGGCACAACGCGCAGGGGTTGGCGTCTAATAGAGTTGGCTCGCCCGCCTCTTTGCTGGCCAACCCCCACGGGGTCAGCGAACAGACATGACCTCATTGCGCATATGATCGAGTCTGACAGACTTTAAATTCTGGTTCAACCGGAGTAAATGACAAATGCAAGAAGTAATAGTCCGTGTTTGAGCGCCGCCGAACCTGCCACAAAAAATACACCGACTTTTCACATTGACACATGAACGATCATCTGCGTAAAAAGGAGAAAATCGTATGAAATCTGGAGGGAGATTTCATGTGAAGGCTCTTCTTGTCTTAATTTGTGTATTGTTCGGCGCATTAGCGTCTCTCTTTTTACTGTAAGGAATGCTCTTGACCACTCAATTAAAATTACATAACCCCTGTTACGGGTGGATCCAAATATCCTGAAAGGAACGCTTTGATGCAGAATAGAATGATTTTGGTATGCGCTCTTGTTATGGCTCTGTGCGCCGGATTGGCTCCTGTGGGGCTTTGCGATGAAGGCAAGCAGTGTCCGCTTATTTCCCCGGAATCTTTGCCTTTTGTGCAGCGCACGCTTGCTTCAAAGCCCGACGATCTTTTCGTCGTACTGAGAAATGGTTTGACGCTGCTCGTTCATCAACAGCCCGGGGCTGAAGTGGTTTCGGCCCAGGTGTTCGTGCGGGCCGGGTCCGCTCTTGAAGGGAAATACATGCGGGCCGGTCTTTCCCACTATCTCGAACACATAGTGGCAGGAGGGACAACCCGCTCGTTTACCGAAGAACAGGCCAAGGAGCGGATACTGGCAATGGGCGGCACAACGAATGCTTACACCAGCTTTGACAGGACGGTGTATTACATAAACACTGGGGCTGACCACTGGCGGGATGCCCTGGATCTGCTGCTTTCCTACGTATCTGAGAATGTCATAGACCCCAAAGAGGTTGCCAGGGAAAAACAAGTCATCCAGCAGGAAATGAAAATGGGTGAGAGCAATCCGCATAATGAGTTGTGGAAGCTTTTCATTCAAACGGCCTACCAGATAAATCCAGTGCGCTATCCTGTAATCGGGTATGAAGACGTATTCGTTCAACAGGGCAGGGATGCGCTTGTGGACTATTATAGGCAGCGCTACCAGCCGGAGAACGTAATAGTGGCTCTGGCCGGAAATGTTCAGGCGTCCAGGGTGCTACAGTTTGTGGGTGAAAAGACCAAGAACTTTCTTCCAGGAACCTCAGATCCAGTAGTCCTGCCCGAGGAGCCTCTTCAGGGAAGCGTCCGGTGGGAGGAGAAAGAAGTTCCCATCGTCAGGCTGGTCGAGGCAATGATCGGATTTCCATCGGTAAATGCTTATGAAAAAGACCTGTATGCTCTTGACGTTCTCGCCCAGGTCATGGGCGAGGGCGAGACCTGCCGCCTGCATTGCCGTTTGAAAGAAGATCAGAACAAGGTTTTTAGCATTACCGCCTCGAACTGGACGCCGGCTTTCGTCCGGGGCCAGTTCATTATCTCCTTGTCCCTGTCTCCTTCTCAGTGGCCTTCCACAATGAAGGACATACAGGAGGAAATCGAGCTTTTCAAGACTGTTCCAATCTCAGCGGAGGAATTGGATAAAGCCAAGAAAACTGCCATCGCACAACACGTTTTCGAGCAGGAATCCGTTTCGTCCGAAGCATCCTCGCTTGCTTCATCCTATTTGCTGTCCGGCAATCCTTACTTTGACGAAGCCTATGTTGACGGGATCCGCTCGGTAACGAAGGAGGAGGTTCAGGCCGCGGCTCAGAGATATCTGGTGCACGATCGCATGAACGTAGCGGTCATAAAGCCTCCATCGGCCGAGGTTCAGAATGCGGCAGCCGCTGAATGCCCACCCCCGAAAACCCCGCCTGTCGAATTCAGCCGGCTGGACAATGGGTTGAAAACGCTCATTAAACAGGATGCCAACCTTCCCATTGTAACCCTGCAGCTCTATGGGATCGGCGGGCTTTCATTGGAAACCCTCGACCGCCCGGGGCTCTCCGCTTTTACGGCCGACTTGTTGACCTCCGGGACCAAATCGATGAAAAAACTCGATTTGCTGAGAAAAGTGGAGGATGCCGGCGGCGAAATCAGCGCTCAATCCGATAACAATACCTACCATATTTCGATCCAGGTGCTGAAAGAAGACTTCGACTGGGCCCTTGACCTTCTTGCCGATATAGCCCAGAACGCTCAGTTCCCTCAGGACGAGATCGAAAAGCAGAGGCAGGACACGCTGACTGCTATCAAAAAACTCGATGAGAACTGGCAGGCCGAGGTGATGCGGTTATTCAAAAAAAACTATTTTCATAAGACTTCCTATGTTAACGACAAGCTGGGAACGCCTGAGTCGGTGAGCGCGTTTACCCGTGAGGACATTCTTGCGTTCTACCGCAGGATGGTAAATCCGACTCATTCGGTACTCGCGATTTACGGCGATATAGATCCGCCAAAAACAAAACAGCTCGTGAGGGAAAGGTTCGGAAAATGGAGGGGCGCTCCGGTTGAAAGGCGAATCTTCGATGAGACTCATCCGATCGGCAACAACCGCACCGTCGAGTTAAAGAACGAAAAGAACAGCGCAGGGCTTTTCATCGGAACAAACGGGCTGGATGTCAATGATCCCCAGCGGCCTGTGCTCGATGTGCTGACTTCGGTGCTGTCCGGCGGAGGCTCTCCGGCGGGCAGGATTTTCGACTCCCTTCGAGGTGGTGACAGGAACTTGGTTTATACCGTGAGCGTTTTCCCGTTTTATGGGAAAGATGCCGGATTTTTCGGCGTACTGACACAGACAACCATGGCGAATCTTCCAAAAGTGCAGGAAGTGATTCAGCAGGACCTCAAGCGTCTTAAGGATGTACCCGTTGCTGAAACCGAGCTGGAAAAGGCCAAAGAAACCATGCTGGTGGGGCTGAAGCTCTCCAGGCAGACACTGGCCAGCCAGGCTTCCGATGCGGCGTTGAATGAAGTGTTGGGCCTCGGCTGGGACTACAGCCGGCATTATCCCGACCTGGTAAAGGCTGTCAGCCCTAATCAGGTAAGGGATCTGGCCCGCAAGCTCTTTACCAATACCTTGACGGCAAGGACTTTGCCCCAGCATCCAACGGAGATACTTGCAGCCCCACCCGCCACAAAGAGCGACGTGCGCATGTGAGCCTTCCGGAGCCAAACCTGTACCCGGCGTTGAATCGGATCAAAGGAGCCTTATAGGAATGTGTGCCGGTGATATCATGAGCCCCGGGTTTCACACGCTTAGCTCTGGACACAGCATTGCCGAAGCGGTGAAGATGTTTCATATCGCAAGCGCCTGGGCGCCGTCCTGATTGAGGGTCCTCCACCGAGCTGCTTGCCGTCATTCTTATCGAATGCCCCGACCGCGTTCCTGAAGGCAAAAGCTGTGCGAAACCCACTCATAACTTTCTTCGCGTCTCCCTATTTCCGCGTCAGTTCTTTTCAGGCAGCCTTCCGATCCTGTGCGTCAACGACTGGTTCGCAATCGGGGCAGTCGCGCAATTTCTGATAGATTCGCCACGTCTCATCGAAGGCACGCTCATAGGAGCGATTTTCCATGCTGCGACGTGCTGCTTTGCCCATTTCCTTCAGTTTCGCACGGTCGGCCAGGAGAAACTTGAGAGTTTTAAGCAGGGCTTCGGTATCTCCAGCCGGAACGACCTCGCCGGTTTTATGTGGAATCATGTTTTCCTTCGGCCCTCCGGAATCGCTGACTATTACGGGCAACCCCGACGCCTGAGCTTCGAGCACAACGTTGCCAAATGTATCGGTTGCGCTTGGAAATGCGAAAAGATCGCAGCTTGCATAGATAGTGGCAAGTTCCTCTCCCTCCCGGTAACCGGTGAATATCGAGGGGGTGCCCGCCAGCAATTCCTTGAGTTCATCGATGTAAGGTCCGTCACCCACGAGCACCAGTTCCGCATCGTGGGTTTGTACGAGGCCTTTGAACGCCATGGCCAGAGAGGAGAGGTCTTTTTCTTTGGAGACCCTGCCAACATATAGAATTTTGGGACCATCTGCCGCGCCGAACTCTTTTGCCAGGTAGCCCGCATTGCGCTTGGCGGGGTGAAATCTAACCGTATCCACTCCCCTCGGGAACAGGCTGATCTTTTTGGGATCTATCCCCTTGCCGATCAGTTCGTTCTCTGTACTGGTTGATGGAACGAGAATCAGGTTCAACTGATCGTAGAACCATGTCGTGTATTTCCAGACCAAGTCTTCGATTGCGGCGTCCCCTGTGAGAATATGGGCATACTGAGGAATTGCGGTGTGGTATGTCCCGCTTACCGGGATTTTCATTATTCTCGCTATGGCCAGTGCGGCAAGACCGAGCGGGCCGGGCGTGGCCACGTGAATTTGAGTGATTTCCCGCTCATAGCAATAGCTGAGCATTTCCAGGAACGGGGGCAGAAATATCTTTTGTTCGGGATACTCCGGTAAGTCGTAAACCCCGATCGGGTTGAAGTTCATCAACCCCTTGAGCGCCGGTCGGGTTTCTGCGTCGCAGGTAATCACGGTAAGATTCTTGCCGGTTTTATTGGCCAGATCGAGCTGATTGCGAATGGTTAGAGCAACGCCGTTGATTTCATGGAAGGTGTCGGTGAAATGAGCGATTTTTACCGGTCTGGGATTACCGGCGACAGGGGTCGTGCCGATCCGGAAGTGGTCGAGGGCGGCTGAGCTGAAATGCCGATCTCTTGAAAAAATAGTGAATGTTACAAAGTAGGGTGCCAAAATGGTATACGCCGCCCCGGCCGAACCAAGTGACTGGAACATGTTGAAGAATTGGGCGCCGGAGAGGTTGCTGAGAAGAGAGTCCCAAAAACGGATCAGGACCTTGTTGGAAACCTTGTTTACAAAATTGAACCATCGCTCATCCCCGTTTTCATAGTGGCCGTTGCCGTTCGTGGCGATGTCCATGAGTTCAGGATCGCCCTGGAGGAGCTTCTGGGCTTCGAAACGCAGAACGTCCAGTATTCTGGATCCTTCCTGCTGTTTGGGAACTTTGCGTTTTCGCCAGGAGTAGATCAATCTGGTCACCAGTCTTTCATCGGATTCCGAGTCCGCCTGAAGGCAGCGGTCCAGGAAGCGCAAAACCGGGTCCTTATTTACGTCACCTTGGAAGTTAAGTTTGCGTTTATAGTATTGGTAGGCAATCCCGTAGATGTTATGGGACATGACGCAGGGACCCGATCCCCTGCCAACCGGCGTAGAGCAGGCCCTACCGATCCCCTGGAGAAACTCGTTAAGGTTGTGGGCGCCTTTAACGCTTGTAAACTGGCGGGCTATATTCAGAGAACTGTGGTCGTCGGAGCCTCCGGTCAAGTTCTTGCGCCAGGGTTCCGGAAAGATGGGGGATATCCCATGCTTATCGGCCAGGATGTCCAGAATTTGCGGGCTGAGATTTTCCACAATCGCTCTTATTGCGTAGTTCTGGTAGTCATCCCGTGCCCCATTGAGTTCCATGTTCTTGAAGAGCAGAAGGAATTTTTCGACATGTTCGATCGTCAGTTTGTCGTTTACCGAGTATAAGGGGTGAGCGAGGGTGTGAACGATGCCGGCGCGCCAAAGGTAGGCGACCAGATCGAATATATTTTCACGCACCCTCTGGATCTCGCGGTGAATTGCGTCATTTATGTCATAGACCAAGACATGCGCTTTGCACCCGTCCTCCGGAAAGTAAGTAGTAACTTCTTCGCTGATGAATGTACTCGGCAGATGTGCTATCTCCGCGCTGCCAGAGATGGTGTTGTGATCCGTTATCGTTACCAGATCCATTTTCTTCAGCCTGGCTATACGGTAGACTTCGGCCGGTTCGGTGAAACATTCCGGGCACCCGAGCTTTTGCAGAATCCATTGCGAAGGACGAACGGAATACTTTGAATGCACATGTAAATCTATATTCATTATTTCTCCCTCATATACCCCGCCGGTTATCATCCGATAAGAACAGTTTGGCCAGCTTTGACCTTTTCCCCCGGGCGAACCTTCACAGTCATGCTTTCCAGGGGGGTAATCACCAGGTCAACCTGCGACCCTATGCGGATCATCCCGAAAATCTCGCCCGCTTTCACCTGATGGCCTTCGTCAATGTATACGTCAATGCCGTTGACTCTTTTTGCTGCGATCTGGACCACGTAGCAAGCCAGATCTTTGTCACGGTATTTCCCCTCGATTTTCGTAACGGTCCTTTGGTTGCGGATTATGTGAGTGCTGTTCCGGTAGAACGGCGTCCGTCTAAGAAGCGTCCGAAGGTGCATGGACACCATCGACACATTGTCAACTGAAGCGGGATAGTGGTGAACGAATCGAATTTGTCCGGAAACCGGGATGCGATTGTAATGTACGTTGAAGGGACTCATGAAAATCCCTATAATAATCTTAGGACGGCTTATATCCTCCCTTGTGATGTCGCTCAGAGTGGCTTCTACGCCCCTTTTGATATTGATAACACTCTCCTGAGGCCCGACATGCTTCACGTAGACCACCGTACCGTCAGCAGGGCTGAGTATGCCGTTTGATTCAGGAGGAATGATTCGTTGCGGATTGCGAAAAAACCAGACATAGCGCCAAAATAGGTAAAGGGAGGCGCAAACAACGATAGAGGCTGGCAACAGAGTTATTGAAGTCACTATTATTTTGCGTACCTCCATACCTTGTCTTGGAGAATGTGGATGACCGCCATTCCCGACGAGAAGGGGAAATTGGTTATTTCGAAAAACTCCTTTTCCTTCCTGATGATTTTCAGCCACTTCTTAACTCCGGCATGCCCGATCATTTCCCGCACATAAATGTTGGAATCGTGGAGAAGTATGTAGGAATTCTTGCGGACATGTTCGAGAGTGTTAAGAAAATCGTCTTTGACGTCTTCATAGGCGTGGCTGCCGTCGATGAATGCAATATCAACAGGAGGCAACCCCAGCGCTTTGTAGGACGAGAAAAACTGGTCGGACCTCAATTTGTAGTGAGTAACCGTGTCCTCAACCCCGAACTGTTTGAAATGCGCTTGCACTCTTAGAGGCTCGCTCCATTTGTCCTTACCGCCGATGGTCTTGAACGGGCCGTTTTTGACCAGGGAGTAGGACGGGTCGACGAAGGTGAGCATCCCTTCCCCATTGTCCTTCATTCCCAGGGCGAAGCACACTACGCTGAAACCAAACCCCGAGCCGATGACCAGAACATGCTTCGGTCGAAGCGCCCTGGCCAGGCCGTAATAGAGAAAGCCAAACCCCAGGTTGAGGTTATCGGGTTTCTCATTGTGGCCCAGAGGTTTGGCGGTGTGGAGAATGTTTTTCAAAACAGTGGTATTGAGGCTAAAAGTTTCCATTTGTCCCCCTTCTAAACATGTTTACGGTTCTGATCACTGAATTTGCTCCCTCCAAGCACGTTTCAGTGACATTACCTTAACAAGCATGCTGTTTTCATGTCAGGGAAATGATTTTTATGTTACGGAATTGTTGCGGCTGGATGATACCCCGGTCACTAACCCTGAGGGGGCGGCCAAGCGGACAGGAATGTCACGGAGCAAGGCATCGGGAAACCCGGGCTCCCGCTGTGCTTTTTATTGTGCTATGCGGCCTGGACCTCCAAGCCTCAATGCTCTTGAATTGCCGATGCTTCAATGAGACTTGGATTTCAACTCAGCCCATCTCCGGGCAAGAGCATCGAATATAGCCGCCCTGTCGTCGTCTCCGTCCAATTCGAATTTATCTCTCACCTGGATGCACGTTTTTCCGGGCTTAGCCCCCAAGGCTGCTGAAATCTTCAGGATCTCTTCATACGAAAGGTTTCGAATATCGAGGTCAAGGAAGATAAGGTTTTGGTCGCGGCTTGCCAGTTGGTAGGCCTCTTCAATCGAAAGATCGAGCCTGAAACCCCGATAGTGTTGCTCACTATATTTTCCGAGCGGCAATCTCAGTTCTTTGGCTGCGCTGATCGCGTCGTATCCCCTGATGATCATGTGTTTCTCCATCTAAGATCTCTATTTTATATACATTATAATCATTGACCCGGCGGCGAGGTGAAGTGTCACGTTTTTTAGCCGCTGATTTCAAATGGCGTGAATGGAGCGTCTGCCAGCAACATCGGCAAATTAGCGATGTCGAGGTCGAGCAGCTTAATGCTTGTGCGCAGGTGCGAGCTGTCAGCCGTGTTGACATAGTGTCCGAGAACGAAACGGGAGCTCATTAGATCGGCAACGTAGACCATGTGCGCAAGAGCGGGGTCCTCGGCAGCCTCGTTTGGTTCGTGATGATGCAAAATTATATCTCTGACAAACTCCGGCATGCTCCAACGACAGGCCAGCAGGTACCCGGCTTCGGTGTGGGCTACACCGAACAGTAATTTCTCTACGGCTAGCAGATCACTGCCTTGTATCTGGAGTTGCCGGTAAAAAAGCGGATAAGCGCTATGCATGAACTGGTCAAGGACGACCTTTCCGATATCATGGAGCAGGCCGGCAGTATAAGCGAGATCGGGGTAAGCTTTGCGGGTAAGCTCCGCCAGGTGGCAGCAGATACGGGCAGTACACACTGAGTGGTGGAAGAGGCCCCCCATGCAAAGAGAATATCCTCGCCTTGCCTGGGAGATAAAGTTTTCCATCGAGAAGCAAAGTGCAAGGAGCATCAGTTTCTTTTCCCCGATTCTCAGCAATGCCTTGTCTATTGAATCGACTTTAAAGGCTGGTTTAATGGGAACGGAATTGCACATCCTTATTATTCTGGCGCTAAGGACCTGGTCCTTGAGGACTTCCTGCGAGATTTCCCGGAAGCTGGGGGTCCCATCGTTAATCATGCGGATGATCTTCAGGGCTATCTGAGGAATTGGAAAGAGTTGTTCGATTACTTCATTAATTTGCTCGGCGGACGGCAGGGTGTAATTGGAATCCGCCTGGGTCGCCGCGGCGGGAATAGTAAAAGGTTCGATGGTTGTCTCCCAGGTTTCAAGATTAAGACTGATGCAGGTGGATAAAAACCCTCCTATTTCGATCTGCCGGATTGGAATCCTTTCCTTTTGCAGGATATTCTGCACGATTTCCGTCGTGCGCCCGCCGATGTCGAGCGTTAAGTCGGTCTCTGAGACCGGGTCAATGAGGGCGCCCCCTGCAATACACGCTTCCAACCTATCCTTTGCGGCGCCTTGCCTGCAAAGCTCGTCGATGAAGACAGGCATTCCGATGGTGGCGCTTACTCCCGGGTTCCAGGCGGGGTCCATGCTGGGCGGTTCGGGGAGCAGAAGGTGGATGAGCCCTCCAATTCCGGCCTTCCGGTCGAATAGACTCACTCCTGTGCAGCTTCCCAGGAATGCCCGCATGATCCCGGGTTTCTTCCTGCTGATCATGAAGGAACCCGATGTTACCGTGTGAGTCATCATCGGAACAGGTTCCTTTTTCACTGAGAATATGGGCGCCATGGTCCATGAGAGTTCACATGGCGCACGATATATAAATCGGCCGGAAAAGGATGTTTCTTGAGTTCATTAAGAAGCAGATATGGCGAACCTTGGCAGGTGAGTCCGGGATTCAGTTAAGAAAGACCTCACGATAATAGTCAAAATGTTCCGTTACAGAGCCGGCGCCACGAATTACGGCTCGGAGCGGATCCTCCGATTTTACCACGTCGAGTCCCACAGTCTGGTGAATCAGCGCTCGAAGTCCTTTCAAGAGCGAACCGCCGCCGGCCAGCCAAATGCCGTTCTCGGCCACATCCGAAGCGAGGTCGGGAGAGGCTTTTTCCAAGACCCGCCGAATGGCTTCAATTATTGCCAGTGTCGGCTCCTTCATGGCTAACCTGATATCGGCATCGGTTACGGTGATGATTTTAGGCATGCCGCTGATGAGGTCCTTGCCCCGGAGCTTTATTTCAAGTGTCTTTTTAAGGGGGACTGCCGAGCCTATTTTCATCTTGATCACCTCGGCCATTATCTCGCTTATGGCGATACTGTGTTGCTGCCGAATATATTGGCAAATAGCTTCGTTGGCCTCATCGCCGGCCACCCGGAGCGATTCGCTGCAAGAAACGGCGAATTGGGAAATGATGGCCACTTCGGTCGTACCCCCGCCGATGTCAACCACCATCTGCCCTGCGGGCTGATCGATCGGAAGACCTGACCCGATTGCGGCGGCCATCGGCTCTTCGATAAGGAATACCTTGCCTGCGCCCGCCATATCGGAGGCCTCTATTACCGCGCGCTTTTCAACCGAAGTAATCCCCACGGGGACTGCGACTACCAGCTTGGGTCTTGAGAGGGGAAAGCGCCGGAATACTTTGCCGAGAAACGACCGGATCATGAAAGAGGCCGTTTCAAAATCATATATGACGCCGTCGCGCATGGGCCTCGTCACGGTGGTACCCCTGGTGCGGCGGCCGGCAAGGTTTTTTGCTTCCCGCCCTATAGCGATTACCTCACCGGACTCGCTTTCGATGGCTACCATCGAAGGTTCGTCCAAAACCACGCCTTTGCCCTTGACGTATATGAGGGTGTTGGCAGTGCCCAGGTCCATTGCCATATCTTTGGACAAAAAATCCATTATCCGGCCGAACATTTCATGATCCCCCTTCGTAAATGCCACAAGTATATATCAAAAGAGGGGTTCTAATTGCAAAGAATACTTTCCTGAGTAAAAATTAGCTATTGTAGTGACTTTTAGATAGAAAGTCGGATGATTTCAGTTGACAAATAGCTTCTATATGCCCATAGAAACACAGGCTTTGGTGCTGCGGAAGAGCTGGGCGGCCTGTTAACCCGAAATGTCCGGCGCTGTTAGATATTTGCCCGGTCTCGTTCCCGAAGTCGGGGGCCAACAAGGAAAGGAGGATTTGATGCAGCGCAAGAAGCAGTTTGTGTGCGTTGTCCTTCTTTTTTCTTTCTGCCTGGTTCCCCAAATCTCAACAGCCGCTGTAAATCAGCATGTAAATGCCCGTTCGGCTATCCTGCTGGACATGGAAAACGGCAGAGTTCTTTTCGAGCAAAATGCAGACCATCTGATCGCCCCCGCTTCGATTACAAAGCTTCTGACTCTCTATCTGGTTTTCGAGGCTATCGAGCTGGGACAATCGAGCCTTTCCGACAAAGTCGAGGTGAGCAGGCGCGCCGCGTCTACGGGCGGTTCTCGAATGGGTCTCAGGGCGAGAACTTTCGTTACTGTGGAGGAACTCATTAAAGGTATTGCCGTAGTGTCGGGGAATGACGCCTGTGTCGCGGTGGCCGAGCACATCAGCGGAAATGTGGAACGATTCGTCAAAAGGATGAACGCCAAAGCTCGTGATTTGGGAATGAACAACTCGCACTTCATGACGCCAAACGGACTGCCTGCCAATGGTCAGGTAACCACGGCGCGTGACATAGCAAGGCTTTCGGCGGCCTATATTCGGCGCTTCCCTGAAGCGTTGGCCATTCATTCAATGCAGTCCTATACCTACGGCAGGCGCTCGCACCATAACGCCAACAGGCTTCTCGGAAAATGCCCGGGAGTAGACGGTCTGAAGACCGGCTTTGTTTGCGCATCCGGCTATAATATATCAGCAACCGCAAGGCGGAATCATACCAGGATAATTGTTGTTGTGATGGGAGCGCGCAATCCCCAGATACGATGTTCTGAGGCCGAGAGGCTGATCGAAGCCGGGTTCCGTGAAACCGGCGCCCCATATAACGATCTTAAAAGCGTTGCTCTCTCAACGAACCCCCATTGCAAAACGCATTGGGCGGATGCGGCGAAGAAAAGCGGCAAACGGAATAACACCGCGCGCGCCCATGCAAAGTTGCCGGAAAAAAAACTTGCCTCAAAGGGCAGGAAAAGAACCGAGAGTTCCAAAGAATCGAGGGTCAGGAAGGGTAAGACCCATTCCCGGCAGGCATCGGCGGATATCAAGTGCAAAGAGGTCGCAAAGAAGTCGAAACACGCGGAGCGGCAACAGCCTCAGCAGCCCAGCCCGAACGCTCAACGCGCGGTCGCGCGCCAGGCCGCCGGTGTCAAGTCCGGGGCCGCTAAGGCCAAAACAAGCCGGAGCAGCGGGACCAAATCAGCCAGACGCAATAAGGAAAACGCGAATACGGCTGCAGCCAAAAAGAATCATAAAGAAGTCCCCCATGCCCACGATCTGAAGAAAAAGGCAAAGGGATAAATCATTTCTCTCGCCAGCCCCGGGGGTGGTTTCTTATACGAAGTTGAGTTCAAGAGAGCACGAAAAAAGCCAAAAAGCGTGGGGACCAGTGGCCTCCACACCCCCTTGTTGAAGGCAACCTCGTATTACACGGCCCGCAGGCCATATGGTTCTCATTCCCCGACCTCTTGAGGAACACTGAGCAGATGATATAATCCCGTGAGCGGCATTCCGGTTTTGGAATCATGGGATGGGTACCTGTTTTGATCCGTAAACGCCAGGAGAGCAAAATGAATTCCTTTGAATATAGACTAACCCTTCACCCCGCAGAAGCATTCAAGGAGATGATTTTGTTCTGTTCCCCCGAAGGGAGCTGCAACGCGGAGCTGGTGCCTTCCGAACAGATAAGGAAAATGGAAAGCCTGCTCAACGAGGGTGGTATGGAGGGTTGGGAAGTGGTGCAGGCCAGCTTCGCAAAAGACGGCGTACTCGTTTTCTGGAAAAGACAAGTTAACTCATCTCACCGCTCAGCGTAGGACACTGCGGGACTTCCACCATCAAGTGCAGCGTGCATCCAATTATCTCATGCGCCCTGGAGCTTACAGGCGGTGAAGCCCGCCTTTTTCATTTCAACGGCCCGGGCCGCAGCCAGGGCGGATATACACCCGTCGGAGGCAGCCACTACGATCTGGTTGGCGTATTTTTCCCTGAGATCGCCAACCGCAAAAATCCCACAAATGCTTGATTCGCATTTTTCATCCGTCAGGACGTAACCGCCGGCGCTCATTTTGACGCCCGCAGGGACCAAACTGCCGTTCGCCGAAAAGCCTATGAAAATGAAAATCCCTTCCACATTCAACTGGCTTTCCTCTCCCCGGCTGTTTCTTAGCATGATCGAAGCGACGCCTTTTCCGTTGGAGATTATGCTCGTCACAACCGTATTGAGGGTCACGTTTATCTTCGGCTCCCTGCGAATGCGCTCCTGCAATATCCTGCCTGCGCGAAATTCTTCGCGGCGATGGATGAGATGGACCTCACTGGCGATTTTAGACAGATACAGGGCTTCTTCCAGGGCTGTATCACCGCCGCCCACCACCGCTACCGGCTTGCCCTTGAAGAAAAATCCATCACAGGTTGCGCAATAAGACACACCACGTCCAAGGTTTTCGGCTTCGCCGGGCACACCGAGGGTACGAGAAACTCCGCCCGGCGCCATGATGATTGTATAACCTCTCAGGGTCTTCCCATTTGCCAACCTCACCGAATGAAAATCGATGCCGGGCTCTATGGCGACTGCTTCCTCCTGAAGGATTTCAAGCCCATACCATTTTGCATGCAGCAGGAATTTCTCCGACAACTCGAAGCCGTTTATGTCTATGAAGCCGGGGTAGTTCTCGACGCTTTTGTCGATAGCCATCTGTCCGCCGGGCGCGCCTTTCTCGATGAGTATCGTTTTCATAGCAGCCCTCATGGCGTAAATGCCCGCAGCAAGCCCACCCGGCCCACCACCAACGATTATTATGTCGTATGTGTCGGCTGGAGGAATATTGTCCTCGTCTTTGATTTTCCGCTTCACTCTGTCTTCCAACGGCGATTTATAAAAAGGATATTCTTTTCCGCAAAGTGAACATTGCAGGATACACATTTCCTCATCGTCCGACTTTACCTCAGCCCTGACGCCGCAATCCTCGCAGCGGCGGCAGGCTTTAAGAACATCCGATCCGGTGACCATATCCATATCCATATCCATATCCATATAATAATAATTATAAGCATTCAAAAAAAATCCGGCCCCTGCCCCCTCCTGACATTTGTCGGGGGCAAAAGAGCCGGATAGTTTTGTGCGTTTAATAACCTCTTACCGAGGCTGGAACTCAGGGATCAAAAGACTAAGAGATGATCTTTTTTAACTTCTCGCATGTGTAGGCCACCTGGGATTGACTTAATTCAGGATACATCGGCAGGCTGAGGATTTCGCCCGAATACCGAGCGGCCACTGGAAAATCCGATGGGGAATGGCCAAGGTAGCGGTAGGCCTGAAGATTGGGCAGAGCTGTCGGATAATGAATCCCGGTGTTAATTCCGTGCTCCAGGAGAGCTTTCTGCACGACATCGCGATCCTTGAGCCTTATTACAAAAAGATGGTACACATGCTTAACGTTATCTGTTTCGGCAGGGGCAACCACCGGGCAAGCCTGGAGGATATCTCTGTAGAGTGCGGCTATAGCGCGCCTTCTCGCCGTCCATCGCTCGAGGTGTTTAAGTTTAACCCCAAGTATGGCGGCCTGGATCGCGTCCAGCCGGCTGTTTCCTCCTTCCATAGGGTGGTCATATTTTTCTATTCCCCCATGATTGCCAAGCATTCGACACCGCAGGGCCAATTCGCCATCATCGGTCACAATGGCGCCTGCATCGCCATAAGCCCCCAGATTTTTCCCCGGATAAAAGCTGAAGGCGGCAGCATTGCCGAAGGATCCCACCCGCTTGCCGTCAATTTCCGCGGCGTGTGCCTGTGCTGCGTCTTCCACGACAAAAAGCCCGTATTGTGAGGCGAGTTGCCGCACCTTGATCATATCGGCGGGCCGGCCGTACAAGTGAACGGGAACAATGGCTTTTGTTCCGGGCCCGATAGCTTTGGCAACACTTTTCGTATCCAGATTATAGGTTTGCGGGTCGCAGTCCACAAAGACCACGCGAGCCCCTGTGTGAGTAATCGCTTCAGAGGTGGCTAT
>DASPQK010000141.1:0-4435 GCA_035624985.1 Syntrophobacteraceae bacterium
AGACTACCCGGTTACATTCGGCGACGATGTCCGAAAGGACTGCTTCGAGGAGAAGTGTTAGGGGCGGCGGGCGGTTAACAGCGAACCGTGAACGGATTGGCGTCTTAAATGGCAACCGGTTTGGCACACCCAATTCTTAGGAGAAAGAGCCATTTACAATCAACTCGTCTACTTCATTGTCGTTTTGCTTCTGTTCGGCGCCCAGCGCCAGACCGGCAAGCCGCCTTCGGCTTATTGGCCCGACGCGATCTATATCACGGCCCTGTTCTGCTTCTTTATCCTCTACTGCCGCCGGACGTTTGAAAGGATTCAGAGGGCGGCCGACCGGGGCGCCTCCCTTCCCGCCCTTACCCGTGCCTATTATCGTGCGCAAACGCTTCTGTCCGTTACAGCGATTGGATTTCTGGCAGCATATCTCTATGTCTTCAACCTCGGCGTTTACCTCCGCGTAATCCCCGGCTATGACAGATATATGACCGTATCGGGGTTCGCCGGTCTGGCAATTTTTTTCCTTCACCTTGCGGCAATCTGGTTTTGGGGTCATCCCATCTACCGGATCGTATTCGGCTCGACGGCTTCCCGTAAGCATTTCATAAAGGGCCAGCTTTCCTTCACCTCGGTCCTGCTGGTCCCGTGGTTTATCATTTCCGCCGCGATCGACCTCCTCCAGATCCTGAGAACGCCCGCCTTCATGGTTTCGAATTTCGCCCAGATACTGCTCATGTCGGTCGCGCTTATTGCATTCGTGCTCTTCGGGCCGTGGCTGATCGTCCGAATGTGGGGTTGCGAGCCCTTGCCCGAAGGCCATGTGAAGGCCGAGCTGCAAAGTTTTTGCACCGATCATCGCTTCAGGACGGGCGGACTTCTGCTCTGGTCGGTTTTTGGATCGGAGGTGCTCACCGCCGGGGTAGTGGGTATTCTCCCCGGACTTCGCTACATTATGGTTACATCGGGTCTGCTGAGGATCCTGGATATCGGCGAACTCAAGGGTATCCTGGCCCACGAGATGGGTCACGTGCGCAAAAAACACATGCTCCTGTTTGTGCTTATGTTGATCCTCTACATTGCTTTCGCCTCCGACATAGGCGATACGCTGACTTTGCTCGCGCTTTCAAACAAGACCATATTCGACTGGTCGGTTGCTCCCGGAGAATTCGCTGCATCTGCATTTTCACTGCTTTCCGCCCTGCCGGTAATCCTGCTCATGATCCTCTATTTTCGCTTTATCTTCGGGTACTTTCTGAGAAACAGCGAACGGCAGGCAGACCTTTACGCCATGGAGCTCGTAGGGGACGCCCGGCCGCTGGTCTCTTCGCTTGAAAAAATCGCTTTCCGCAGCGGCAGGATAGAAGACCTTCCAAGCTGGCATCACTTCAGCATAAGGCAGAGAATAGACTTTCTCGTCGAGGCTTTCAAAAACCGCGACCTGGTCCGCAGACACAACCGCAAGCTTTACGGTTCGGTCCTGGTCTTCACGGCGGCAATGTCGGGGCTTCTTTTTCTCAATTGGAAGGCAAACCAGGCTGGGCTGGCCAGGGAACTTCGATCTGAGGTCGAGCTTCGAATACTGGAGAAAGGAGTTTCGCAGGAACCAGACAATGTGGATTACCTGGCCGCATACGGGGGCCTGCTTTATGAAAAAGGCAGGTTATCCGAGGCCGAAACGGTGCTCAGGGCTGCGCTTATGCACAATCCGCAAAACGCCACGGTTTTGAACAACCTCGCGTGGCTTTATGCGACGGGCCCTTCGCCTTTTCGAAACCCTGGCGACGCCCTCGATCTCGCGATCAAGGCGGCGGGCCTGAGCCAGTCGCCCGATATCCTGGATACACTGGCGGAGGCCTATTACATAAACGGCCGGTATCAAGACGCGCTCGATGCTATCGATGAGGCGATCTCGGAAGACGGCCCTCAGCTAAGTCATCTCCTTGAGCAGAAGGAAAAATTCGAAAAAGCACTGACGGGGCAATTGAGGAGCTCGTGACGCGCTGTCATGGCCTCACGCGGAAACGCGGAGATCGAGACTGAATTCCCGGAATCCACGGTGTCTCCGTTCACCTTTGGTTTCCCCTCTTTGTTCAGCTGGGCAGCATCCCCGGCATCCCGGCATCAAGGCCGTGGCAAGCTCTCTGCGGTTCTGAGGTGAATTCTTTGATTGCGTCTACGTCCGAAGCCGTCTTCCTGTGTTTACCTGTGCTCATCCATGTCTCAATTGGGAGTCATCGACTATTTAGGGCCGCCTGCAATCTCGGAGGGATCGGCTTTATCTGATAAACGCCCGGTATTACGAGGGTGCTCAGTTGCTGCTGCAGGTCAGCCAGGATTGTCTGGAGCTGCGTTTGCTGGCCGCCTGTCGCCGAGGCGAGGTTGAGGGTCGTTTGGGCAATGGCGGCGGTAAGAGCGGCTTGGGCGTTGAGGGCTGCCTGCCTCTCGGCGTCCCTGGCCTGTTTGATCGCTGCCTGCTCCTGATCCCAGACCAACAGCGTAAACTGCTCGCCCGTTCGAGCTTCATGGTCGGCGAAGGTCTCGGTTATCACACATACTCTCTGTGAGGAGGAGAGCGCTCTCTTATCGGCGTCCGTCATGCTTACAAGCCTGGCCATGCGGGTCTTGTTTGTATACCGGACATATCCCAGAAAATACTGCACCTCCTTTACGATCATAGGCAAGCCGTCCTGCGGGTCGTAAAAGTAATCGGGCGCATCCTGCGCGTGGGCTGAAATCTGGATAGCATTGCCGGATTCGTCGAATGCGAAAAGCTCGGCCGAAGAGCCGACGTTTTGAACATATAGCCCTGCTTCGTGGGACAATGAGCTTGGTTTTGCGCCAAGTCCAAGAAGAAGGTTCGCGCTGCCGCCGCTCCCAAGGTTTGTAGTCCCAATGCCTACGCTGCCGCCGAAGTGATTGTTTGCCGTGTTGGCTTGATAAACCCCCCACCTGTTTGTCACCGTTCCTCCGGTTGACGGCGTAGCCAAATAAATATCGTACATATTGGTGATTGTTCCTGTAAGATAATAAGGGATAACGTATAACCCATAACCGTTCGTGGTCAAAGGAAGCGTGGAACCGTTGGAATTGTAGTGTCCATAAGTGACTTGCGTGCCGATAAGGCTCAAGAGAGTTCCGCTGTCGTCGGCCGAAGCTCCGTTAGCGTTACGCAGGGTCTGCGCCAGTATTGCGCGGTCGTATCCGTTCTGCGTGGCTCCGGAATTCACGATGGGCACGGTTTCAAAAATTCCTGCGGAGGTATATTGGGTCGCTCCACTACTATACGTGGGATAAAGTATGGTAAAGATACCGCTCAAGGTTGAACTTGGATTTAAAATCGATTCGGCACCGAATATTCCGTAGCCGGAAGAGGGCGTGTTTCCCCAAATACCTAGGGTATTGACTCTGGCATTTCCGCTGACGTCCAGCGGGAATGCCGGATTGCTCGTGCCGACGCCGAGGCTTCCCTGTACGATCAAATTTTGCGCATACGATAAGTTCGGCCCAAGCATAAGGACCAATAAAACTATAATCGCTGTCTTCTTCATCTTCCCCTCCGATTCAAAAGATTCCGGGTCCCTTCACCGGTTCGCGTGGACAACTATTCGTCACATCCGGCTCATCTCGGCAGAATTTAAGCCGAAGTCAGTCTTTATGACGCACCTGAGATTTTCTACCCCGCTCCGATTTCCTCTCCTTTAACTTCCTGTCCGATCCACGCTCCATCTCGGCGCAGGACAAGTCTAATCTATCACAAAATTCCCCCATATTAGAGTCCCCGCGCTTATAGTTTGTATTCCCCTGACTGTGGTCATACCCGATTGGGTGCTGAAATCTGTGGTATATCCACCTTGGATGGTAACGGTTATGCCCCGATGTGCGATAAAACTTCCCGTAAGCAAGCAGTTCTGGACGAGCAGCGTATCTCCATTCGAGGCGACGTCATAGGCGGCCTGGAGACTTGTATAGACCTTATTGCCGTTTAGATTAACTATCGGGTAGTTCACGAATGCAGCCGACACGCTGCAGTTGCCTGTTATCTGGCCGGTAGTATAAGTGTTGCCCGATAATGTCCCGCCGCAACCGGTGACCGACCCGATGCCGTAGCCGGTGTTCGGTGTCACCGTAAACGATGTCGTGCCACCGGAGTTTACCGTCTGGGGAGTGGAGGGGCTCATGCTTCCGCCAGCCCCGGCGGACGGGGTAACCGTAAAAGTTTGAATAAAAGTGGCCGAAACGGTGCAGTTTCCTGTGATTGGCCCGGTGGTGTAAGTGTTTCCGGATAAGGTCCCGCCGCAGCCTGTTACCGAGCTAACGGCATAACCCGAATTTGGAGTCACGGTGAAGGATGCCGTGCCACCGGAGTTTACCGTCTGGGGAGTGGAGGGGCTCATGCTTCCGCCAGCCCCGGCGGACGGGGTAACCGTAAAAGTTTGAATAAAAGTGG
>DASPQK010000142.1:0-9527 GCA_035624985.1 Syntrophobacteraceae bacterium
GTCCTTTTGGCTTTCCGGAAAGCCGGACAAGGCCGGCACCATTCTCTATTCGATGGGATCTACCCAGCATTCCGTCGGCGCTCAGAACGTCAGGTGCAAGGCGATCATCCAGCTCCTTCTGGGCAACATGGGAATGGCTGGAGGAGGGCTAAACGCCCTGCGGGGCGAGTGCAGCGCTCAGGGAGCCCCGGACAACGGCATTTTCGCCGATGTATTCCCTGGCTATATCCCGGTGCCCAGCGCTTCTCTGGTCGACCTGAAGGCCTATATAAAGAAGCACGCCCCCACTACAAAGGATCCGAAGAGCATCAACTGGTGGGTCAACCGGGACAAATACATCGTCAGTTACCTCAAGGCCCTGTACGGAGACAAGGCGACAAAGGATAACGATTTTGCCTATTCCTGGCTGGCAAAGACTTACGAAGGCATGAATGTCACGGCCTTTGCCGCCTTTGACGAAATGTCCAAAGGCAGGATAGAAGGATTCTTTTCGTGGGCATACAACCCCGCCTGCTCAGCCTCGAACGCGGGTAAGATAAGAAGGGCTCTGTCGAAACTACAGTGGATGGTATGCGTGGATATCTTCGACTCCGAGACGGCTTCGTTCTGGAGAGGTCCGGGAATGAATCCCGAAGGGATAAATACGGAAGTCTTTTTGCTCCCCGCCTCGACGTCCTTTGAAAAGGAGGGAAGTACTACAACCACGGGCAGGGTTGCACAGTGGAAGTACAAGGCCATAGAACCAATGGGTGAGTCGCTGCCGGATTATGAAATAATAAACAAACTCTACTTCAGGGTCAAAAGACTATATCAGAAGGAAGGGGGAGTTTTCCCGGAGCCGATAATAAGTCTCACCTGGAACTACGGCGAAAAGGGCGCCGAGGGAGAGATCAAAAAGATCGATGTGCACAGGGTTGCGCAAGAGGTAAACGGATATTACGCGGAGGATGTTTTTGACCGGAACACCCATCCTCCCAGACTGCTCGGCAGGAAAGGCGAACTGGTCGCCAACTTTACTCATCTTCAGGCCGACGGCGGCACCGCTTGTGGAAACTGGCTCTACAGCCAGAGCTACACCCAGGCGGACGGCAAAGTAATCAACATGATGGCCAGAAGGGACAAAGCCGACCCCACCGGACTGGGCCTGTTTCCTCACTGGGGCTGGAGCTGGCCCCTGAACCGGAGGGTGCTCTACAACCGGGCTTCGGTTGATCTCCAAGGCAGGCCATGGGATCCGGGAAGGCCGGTTCTCCAATGGAATCCAGCCACCATGGCCTGGGAAGGGGATATCCCGGATGGAGGCGGCCCGCCCATGGGGCATGAAGGAGGCAAATATCCTTTTGTCATGAAGATTGACGGCATGGGTCATATCTTTGGACCGCTTGTTGATGGCCCCTTACCTGAACATTACGAGCCGTTCGAATCGCCTCTTCCGGAAAATCCTCTTTCCCGCCAGAGGATAAACCCGGCGGCCGAGATTCCCTACAGCGAGGAAAGCGGGCCGCATGATGACATATTCGTCAGCAGTGACAGCCGCTATCCCATCGTCTGCACCACTATCAGGACCCAGGAACTTTATGAAACCGGGTCAACGACCCGGAGGCAACCCTGGCTGGCTGAGATGCAACCCGAGATTTTCGTGGAGATGAGCGAAGAACTGGCGGAAGAAAAGCGAATCAAAAACGGCGAAAAGGTGCTGGTATCTTCAGTCCGGGGGAAACTCCAGGCTGTCGCCCTAGTTACCGGACGATTCAGACCCTTTACCGTCGCCGGTAAGAGGGTTCATCAGATCGCCCTGCCCTGGTGCTTTGGCTGGCGCTATCCACAAGACGGCTCCGGCGGCGACAGTTCCAATTTGCTGACGGGATGGATTTTCGATCCCAATGCAACAGAACCTGAAGTGAAGGCTTTTATGGTCGATATTTCCAAGATGGCTAAAGAAGGTTAACCAAATGAAGGATGGGAAATCTTTCTTCATCGATACTTCCTCCTGCATCGCTTGCAGAGGATGTCAGGCGGCCTGCAAAGAATGGAATCAACTGAGCGGGGGAAAGACCGTCAATCGGGGAACCCCCCAGAACCCTGAAGACTTTAATTACAATACCTGGAAATTGGTTCGATTCACAGAAGTCAACGACGAGAAGCTGCGCTGGAACTTCTTTCCGGATCAGTGCCGTCACTGTCTTGAACCTGCGTGCAAAAAGGCGTCGGATAAAAAGGTCAGGGGAGCAATCGAACGGGATGAGGCTACGGGAGCGGTCATCTTCAACCCGGAAATAAGGGTGCGCCCGTCCGACTTTAAAGATATTCGTGAAGCCTGCCCTTACGACATTCCGAGAATTGATCTCAAACAGGGCAAGATGGCTTTCTGCAACATGTGTATCGATCGTATCCGTGAAGGATCATTACCGGCTTGTGTGAAAATCTGCCCTACGGGTGCGATGAACTTCGGGGAACGGAAGGCCATGCTGGATCTGGCCAACAGGAAGGTTGCCGAGGCTAAAGCCGAGCGCCAAAAGGCTATTTTGACTGATCCTGACAGCACACGGGTAATCTTTCTCCTGGTAGACGATCCGGAAAATTATCATGAACTCGCGGTAGCGGACCAAAAAGCTCTTGTTTCGCACTGTGATTAGGTATCAATATGGAGCGCCGTGTTGATGAGCATGCGGGCATATTGGTTGGCGGCAGCCTGCGGTGCTCTATTGCCGAACCAGTGGTCATAGACAGGCTGACAACGGTTGTCGGAAATCGGCGTCTGGAAGCCGATTGAAGGTTTTGTTCCATTTCATGGTTGCCATTTGTCTTATTTCCTGTGAAGATAGGGGAGTTCACGTGGAAGCGGATGCGGCGGGGGTGAAAACCCCCGGTCTTAAACTTACCAAACGACCTGGAGGCGACATGAAATTCGAAGGTACCGAGCGCTATTATCTTAGTCCTGAACTAGGCGAGATTGTAAATATTGCCATTGCGATTGAAAAACCGCTTCTTCTAATGGGCGAAGCGGGGACCGGCAAGACCCAGCTGGCTTTCGAAATAGTCCGAGCGTTCGGCGCCAAGATGGAAGAAGCCCGCTGCAAGTCCACGTTCAAAGGCGAGGAACTGTGCTACGTCTATGACACGGTGCTGAGGCTAAACGATTCACGGTTCGGAAGTGGAGAAACCGGACGAAACGTTAACGACATTTGGGACTACCTCCGCTTTGGGCCTATAGGCAGAGCGTTTCTCGCCGAAGATAGAAGAGTGCTACTGCTCGATGAGATCGACAAGACGGATTCGGACACTCAGGACAACCTCCTCGACGTTCTCGAGGACGGCTCGTTTATCATCCGGGAAATCAATCATAAAGTGGCTGCGAGGCATAAGCCTATTATAATCATTACGAGCAACGCCAAACGAGAACTCTCCGATCCCTTCCTGCGCCGGTGTTTTTGCCACTACATCCCTTTCCCGGGCGCCGAGGAGATATCGGTTATCGTGCGACTGCACTTTCCGGATATATCAACAAGACTCCTCGATGCGTGCCTTACGGAATTTTACCGGCTGCGTGAGCAGGGGTTCGAAAAGCCGCCGGCCACAGCCGAACTGCTCGACTGGATCGGCGCCATACGTTCGAGCGGCGCAGGCGACCCCGGCGCAGGGAGGGCGGTGCGTCATATCGGAACGCTTCTCAAACGTTCCCAGGACTTGTTGAAATTCAAAGGTATAGTCCAAAGGACTCAATTCCGATAAAGCTGCGACAGCCGGGCATCTCTGCTCCGGTTCACCCGAAGGGGCCGCTGGATGCTCTCATTCATCCAACAGTTGCGTGAGGCGGAAATCCCGATAAGCCTCAAATATGTTTTGGAGTTTTACCGGGGAGTTCAGCAAGGTCTGGCGCCGGACGTGGACAGGCTCTTCCTGCTGGCCCGCCTCATTTTTGTCAAGAAGATCGAGCACTATGACGCTTTCGAGCGGGTTTTCGGCGCCTTCTTTCTTGGAAGAGTTCCACGGCAAATGCCCGAATGGGAAGATGTCTTTGAGGGTAAGCCTTTCGAGGAATGGCTGCGCGGGCAACTTGAACAAAGGGGCATCCTATCCGCGGAGGATCTGCGAACATTCGACACCGAGGAACTGCTGAAGCTTTTCTGGGAAACTCTTTTGAAGCAGACAGAACAACACCACGGAGGCGATAAGTGGATCGGGACCGGGGGACGGTCCCCGTTCGGGCATTCGGGGCGTGCGGGTGGGGGAATCCGCATCTATGGAAAGGGCCTTCATGGAACGGCTCAAAAAGTGATCGACAGAAGGAACTACATCAATTATACGGAAAAATCCACTTTGGCCAGGGATAATTTGGGCCATGTTCTGGCTTCGCTCAAAAACCTCAAGCGTACAGGACCGGCCACAGAGTTGGACATCGACGAGACGATAGCCCGGACCGCAAAGAACGGAGGCGAAATCGAACTCGTGTTTGCCAGGGAGTTGCGTGATCGCCTGAAGCTGATAGTTTTGCTGGACAACGGCGGCTATTCGATGTTTCCTTACCTTGAACTTGTCAAAACGGTTTTTGGCAAAATCAGGGACCACTTCAAGGACCTCAAGTACTATTATTTTCACAATTGCCTTTACGGGGCAGTTTACCAGGACCTTGCGCGGAGGCGCGCGATTCCGTGGGAAGCCTTTATATCTCAGGGGTCCGAGGCGCACCTCATAATAATCGGCGATGCCAACATGGGTCCATATGAACTCATGGCTACCAACGGCTCGCTATACTTTCACACCCCTGATCCCAGACCCGGCCGGGAATGGCTCAGGGAGGTGAGGGGGGCTTTTCCGGCAAGTGTTTGGCTCAATCCGATTCGAAAAGAGTATTGGTCCCGTGAAAGCACCACCATCTACCAGATCGCCCGCATGTTTCCAATGGAAGACCTCACCTTGGCCGGCATCAGGAACGCTGTGCAGATATTGAGCCGGGCAAGGAATTGAGATTGCTAATGCAAACGGGGGCCGTAAGGAATAACGAGGCCGGCAACCGGGGCTCACCATTTTGAGATGGGTTAGAAAATCACTCCTGGCCCCATTTGAGCTTGGATCTCAAGGTTTCGAAATGACTGATGCCCCGGGCCTTTATCATGCGCAGCGGTGTGGCGGCGGTTTTGACGATTACTTGGTCAAGATCGCGGATGTGGTATCCTATCTGCCCGTCGCAGGTGAGGGTAACCTCCGTTGCAGGTTCGGCCACTTCGACCATTACCGTAACATCAGCCGGAAAGACGATTGGCCGATTGGTGAGTGTGAATGAGCAAATCGGGGTCAGGATAATCGTGCGGGCGGTCGGGAATATTATGGGGCCCCCGGCTGAGATGTTGTAAGCGGTCGATCCTGTAGGGGTGCTGATAATGAGGCCGTCGCCACGATAATGAGTCAGAAAATGCCCGTCGATGGTTGCGTGGAGGTCGATTATTCTTGCCAGTGCTGCTTTGTTTATGACCGCGTCGTTGAGGACGCGGCGGCTGAAAATCTCTTTGCCCTCTCGTCTTACCGATACCTGAAGGAGCATTCGTTCCTCTATCTCGAAGTTACCCGAAATGATATTCTCCAGTTCCAAAAAACATGAGTCAGCGCTTATTTCGGTCAGAAACCCCAGTCCTCCCAGATTGATGCCGATGACCGGAGTAGGTCTTTGCTCTATGAAACG
This sequence comes from Syntrophobacteraceae bacterium, assembly GCA_035624985.1. Lineage (GTDB taxonomy): Bacteria > Desulfobacterota > Syntrophobacteria > Syntrophobacterales > Syntrophobacteraceae > SbD1. Next base: position 5,681 of record DASPQK010000142.1, read on the forward strand.
TGCTACGCTTAAGAAGGTTCCGTCGCCGCCTACCACGACAACCGTTTCGACCGGCTCCGGGATATCGATCTTTTCATCCTCGCGGCTAATACCGGAGTTGTCGATATTCTCTTTGAGAAAAACTTCCACGCTGCGTTGCTCGAACCACTCTTTGAGCCGGCGCCCAAGCAAGGCCGCCTCAGGGCGCATGCGTTTATAGATTATCGCGACATGGCGCATCGGGGTCCTCCAAAACACTTATGTTTAAGCCAGGATAGTCCGATAGAAGGAAAAGATTTGTCAAACCCCTCCGGTTGCTCTAATTTTACTTGATCGCGACGGGAGGATGCCCAAGACCGATGAGCAGAAAGCAGCCCTCTGATTACCCGGCTCTGCTTCTGTTCAGTGTCTTGAATAGGTCTTATTTGCCGGCCAGTCAAGTTATTTAGGGGCGGTACGCACGGAGGATGATTTTGCGACTGGACCTTTCCATCTAAGACGGGTGATGGCTGATGAATTCTGAGCAGCGTGTTGGAACCGTTTCGCAGACTATCCTCGTGGTCGATGATGAACCGCAGGCATGTGAAATTATCACAGATGCGCTGACCTCCCAGGGGCACCGAGTGGACACGGCCTCTGACGGCATCGAGGCTGTAGAAAGACTTCAGATAAGCAGCTATTCTATTGTTGTAACCGATATGGATATGCCTCGAATGGATGGCATGGCCCTCATCGAATATATAGTTCAAAATCATGCCGATATGGACATAATAGCTATTACCGGGCATATAATGAAATATACGTACACCGAGGTAGTTGAGGCCGGAGCTTCGGATTTCATTACGAAACCCTTTTCACTTAACGAACTGGAAGCTAAGCTCAACAGGCTGATCAGAGAGAGACTTCTAAGGGAGCAACTGTCCAAACTGGCTGTCCGGGACCCCCTGACCGCTCTTCAGAACCGCCGTTCCTTTGAGGAGAATGCTCGCAAGGAAGCTATCCGTGCAATTCGCTATAAGCATTCCCTCTTTTTGTTCTTCATGGATGTTGACAATTTCAAGCAATACAACGACCTCAACGGCCATCAGGCAGGCGACGGCCTGCTCATCGAAACGGCTAATCTTTTGACCGACTCGATACGCGAAAACATCGACTCCGTTTACCGCTATGGCGGCGATGAATTCGTTATGCTGCTGCCTCATCTGCCGGCAGCCCAGGCTGTGACAGTTGCCGAGCGCATCTGCAACAAGTTCGATCTGCTCAAATTCAAGCCGACGAGTCTGTCAATCGGGGTCGCAAAGTTTATCGAAAAGTCCGGATCGATGCAGCAGGACATTGAAGATATGATACAGCGGGCCGACTCGGCCCTTTATACGGCTAAGAAAAGGCCCGGCAAAAACCGGTTTTTTGTCGATGAAAGTTCGCATCAGCCTGAAAATTAATATGCTCCCGATGGATGCTTAAAATTAATCTTGACACCCTATGGAGGGTACTTTATATAGGGCTGGATCGCGAGACGCAAAGGAGTTTCGTGGTAACCGGTCAGAATTGCTCTACTAGTTGGCGTCACCTAAAGATCTGTTCTGATTCAAAGCGCAGATGGGACGGTGGCATTTTTCTGTGTTAACTCATTTGCGAGACCACTTTATGATGTGGCATTAAGTCCGCCTTGAGCTTTGGCAGAGTCGAGTCCATCATCGGATGGCTGGAAGCGTGAATGCCCAGTAGCGTTTTCAGAAGTGCTCACGGTAGCATCTCCGGCAGCGGGCGGCAAATAGCATCCATTATTTGTGCAGGGGAATTTAGCTTCTCACTACGGGAGGTGACTGCCATGGGCAAGCCTGAATTCGGTTTTGGGGTCCATTTGATTTTGGATGGCTACGGCTGTGACCGTGCGGCGCTGCAAGACATTAACCTCATCTATGATTTCCTTGAGAAATACCCTTCCCAAATGGATATGACCAAAATTATGCCTCCATATGTTTTCCGGTATTCGGGTGCGGTTCCGGAGGACTGGGGCATATCCGGTTTTGTGCTGATTGCTGAAAGCCATATAAGCATTCATACATTCCCGGATAAGCAGTATATGAGCGTTGACATATTTTCGTGCAAGCCTTTTGATACTGACAAGGCCGTAGAGACGATAAAGAATTACTTTAAAATTCAGAAATATGAGATCAAAGTTTTGGACAGAGGTCAGGAGTTTCCTAACACCATACGTGAATCCGCACAGGTTGTGCGTATAGATCGGATGCTGAAACAGCGTCCAAGGTAAGAAATGCTTTTGCAGTGCGTATGAAAGGCAAGGGGTCCTGGTTCTAATCCGGACCCCTTTTTTATTTTGAGATTTCGATCACTCTTCGGGTGCGACCTCGAGCCGATACCAGGTTATGGCCGCATTCCGCCCCGAAGGGGCGGTCCAGTTCACTGTGAAAGCGTTTTAAATGTCGCGTCTGCCGTGTAGGCTGTCGGCAGCCTGGTTGAATTTGTGACGTATCCCCTGAAATAATAGAGGGTGTTCGGCGTAAGGTTTTTCACACTAACGGTGAATCCTTTACTGGTGACGACCGGGCTCGTGGCGACATGAGTTCCGTCGATTGTCGGATTGGGGCTCGTGCCGTAGGCTACCCCGGAGGCCGTAATCGTCGCGCCTCCATTGGAAACTATGGTTGCTCCGAGCTTTGCCCCTGTCGAAGTTATGCTGGACGCAGTTGGAATGCTGACCACAGGCTCTGCCGGAGTCGTCTCGAAAGATGCGCCAACGTTCACAGCGGCATTTTTGAGCGTAACCTGGCAGGCGCCCTTGCCGGTGCATGCGCCGGACCATCCGACAAATTGAGAACCGCCGTAAGCTTTCGCGCCAAGAGTTACCGTTGTGCCCGACGGATAAAGATAGGAGCAACTCTGGCCGCAAACGATGGTCCCGACATTGCTGCTGACCACCCCCTTGGCGGGGCTTGCGTTGTTAACATTGAGTGGATAAAGGCTGCCCCTGCGATATACCACGCCAAGCTTCCCCTCCTGAATCCATTTGCTGGCGTCGTTGACGCCGGGGCTTGGCGATACGTGGTCGGTCCCAAGCTGCTGCTGGTAAATCGAGTAACCGGTGAAAACATATGGATTGGGAACTGTGAAAACGATCTTCGAGTCATCCCCGGTGAAAGCGGGGACCGCGTAAGTAGTGGCGCTGACGCCGAAGACTACGCTATCGTCCTTGGCGACCTTGCCGTTGCTCAAGTTCCCGGCATAGATATAGGAGAGGCCGGTTGATTGATTTACTGCCTCGAAGGCAAGAAAGTAGTCGCTGGTGTGGCCGATTGCGGGGTCGCCGATATTCAGGCCGGGGTAGGGCGGGACGACCACGATCTCTTGACCTGTAGTGCGGTCGATGGCGTAAATACTCCACGCTGTTGCCTTTGAATTATCGTTCATGGTCAAAACATTTAATGCGTCATAGATCAGAAAGCGGTTATTCGAAGTAAAAGTCATGGTTTCGGGATATGCCACCAACCCGGCTTTTGCCCCCTCCGTGGCGGCGGCGGCCGGAACGTATGTCTTGGTGGCATGGGGGGATATGGTGACAACATCGATCTTGTTTTCCGGATATTCACTACTGGTATTGAACAGAACAAAGCCGAAATTGTCCCCGTCGGGCGACATGGCGCACGAGTACACGTAGTCAACGCCCAAACACTGTTCCGAATCGGGACTATCCGTATATATCAGGCAAATGTCGTCATACTCCGTTACATATGCCGCAAGTTTACCGTCGGAGGTAACCGAGGGGCGCTGATAGCTGTTGGCTGGATGGGAGATGCTGCTAAGCCACACCCCGCTGGCGGGATCCTTTTCAGCGGTTTCACGTCGT
>DASPQK010000143.1:0-3337 GCA_035624985.1 Syntrophobacteraceae bacterium
GCCAATTTGGATTGATAGCAGGTGTGACTGAGATGACGTCGACCAGTGTCCGCGGCTCAACAAGCATCGTTCTCCAATTCGATTTAGATCGCAACATCAACGGAGCTGCACGGGATGTCCAATCCGCGATCAATGCGGCAAGAGGGTACCTGCCGCCGTCTCTCCCGAGCCAACCGACCTACCGCAAAGTTAATCCGGCGGAGGCACCCGTTCTCATCCTGGCACTGACTTCTGACTCGGTAAGTGCGGCGAAAATGTACGATGCGGCTTCGACCTTCCTTCAACAAAAATTATCCCAGGTGGACGGTGTCGGCCAGGTATTTGTCGGCGGCGGCGCCCTCCCCGCGGTGCGCGTAGACCTGAACCCTACGGCTTTAAGCAAATATGGAATCAGCCTTGAGGATGTACGGGGTGTTTTAATAAGCACCAACATAAACCGTCCGAAAGGACAATTGACAGATGAGACAAGAACATGGGAGATCGAGACCAACGACCAGCTTGGCGTTGCCGAACAGTACCGGCCCGTCATCGTGGCTTACAGGGCCGGGGCTCCGGTGCGGCTGTTAGACATTGCCAACGTAGAGGACTCCGTAGAGGACCTGCGCGCTGCGGGGCTGTTCAATGGAAAGCCAACCGTGATGGTGATCATTTTTCGTCAGCCCGATGCAAATATCATCGATACGGTTGACCGGGTCCGCAGCTTGCTTCCGCAGATGGAAGCGGTCATGCCGGGGGGAATCAAGCTTTCGATCGTTCAGGACCGGACTCCCCCGATTCGCGGTTCCCTGCATGACGTGGAGCTGACACTCATCATCTCGACATGCCTCGTGGTTCTGGTAGTCTTCGTTTTTTTGAGAAATGTTCGATCCACCATTATCCCCGCGGTAGCAGTTGTTGTCTCTCTCGTCAGTACCTTCGGCGTGCTGTACCTGTTCGGCTACAGCCTCGACAACCTATCCTTGATGGCCCTCACCATTGCAACAGGCTTTGTCGTTGATGACGCTATCGTTGTTTTAGAGAATATCACACGATACAGGGAAAAAGGGGTTCTCCCGAAGGAGGCAGCTCTACTGGGGTCACGGGAGATCGCCTTCACCGTTCTGTCGATGAGCACCTCTTTGGTTGCAGTCTTTCTCCCCATCCTGTTGATGACGGGGATGGTAGGCCGCCTGTTTCGCGAGTTCGCTGTGACACTCTCCGCGGCAGTGGCTATCTCGATGGTTTTATCGCTCACGACAACCCCGATGATGTGCGCCAGGTTTCTCAAACCTGAAGAAACTGATGCGACCCATGGCTTTTTATGTAGAACGACTGAGCGGATTTTCAACGGGATGCGTCATCTTTACGATGTCGGCCTCCGCTGGGCATTGCGCCACTCCCGGCTCATGCTCGCCTTGATATTCGTCACGATCGGCGTCAATATTGGCCTCCTGATCGTCATTCCGAAGGGTTTCTTCCCGGAGCAGGACACCGGACGCATCAGCGGCACCATACAGGCAGAACAGGATATATCGTTTCAGGCTATGAAGAAAAAGCTTACGGAAGTGGTAGACATAATCAGGAATGATCCCGAAATTGACTATGTGGCGGCCTACACCGGTGGAGGTGCTGGAACGAATATTGCACGAATGTTCATTACGCTAAAACCCTTTGAGCAGCGGAAAGCCACCGCCGGACAGGTGATTGCCCGGCTGCGCAAAAAGCTCGCGGAGGTAGCAGGCGCCCCAACCTATTTTCAGCCCGTGCAGGATTTGCGCATCGGAGGAAGGATAGGTGCCGCCTTATATCAATACACACTCCAGGGAGACAACCTGACGGAGCTCAATGCATGGGCTCCGCGTATACTCCAACGAATGCGCTCCATGCCCCAACTGGTCGATGTGAGCAGCGATCAGCAGAACAAGGGACTCGAAACCTCGGTAGTCATAGATCGCAACACTGCCTCTCGACTGGGTATCACATCGCAACTCATAGACGATACCTTATACGATGCCTTCGGCCAACGGCAGGTATTGATCACTTACACACTCTTAAACCAATACCATGTGGTGATGGAGGTTGAGCCCAGGTTTTGGCAACGTCCTGAAACGCTGCGGGACATTTACGTGAACTCTCCTCCTACCGGAGCGATGGTCCCGCTTAATGCATTCGCTCATTTTGAACGAACCTGGACGTCACTCCAAGTGAACCACCAGGGTCAGTTTCCGTCTGTGACCATCTTCTTCAATTTAGTGCCAGGGGCTGCACTCGGGGATGCTGTAAACACAATCACGGCAGCCACTCAAGAGATGGGGCTATCCGCAAGTATCCGGTCAGGTTTCTCAGGTACGGCTCAAGCTTTTCAGGCATCGCTGGCCAGCGAACCTCTGTTAATCCTGGCAGCTCTCGTAACGGTTTATATTGTGCTGGGGGTCCTCTATGAGAGCTACATCCATCCGATCACGATTCTATCCACGCTTCCCTCGGCTGGTGTGGGAGCCGTGCTGGCCCTCTTGCTCTTTCACACGGACCTCACCGTCATTGCTGTCATCGGCATCATTCTGCTCATCGGACTTGTGAAGAAAAACGGTATCATGATGGTCGATTTTGCTCTGGAGGCTGAGCGCAAGGAGGGCAAGAGCTCCGTGGATGCGATCTACGAGGCCTGCCTTCTGCGGTTCCGACCCATCATGATGACGACCATGGCGGCTATGCTCGGGGCGCTTCCGCTGGCATTGGGCAGAGGCGTTGGTTTCGAGTTTCGGCGGCCCCTTGGGATCTCCATTGTCGGTGGCCTCATTTTCAGCCAGATGCTCACCCTCTTTACCACGCCGGTGATGTATCTCTACCTCGATCGGTTCAATCATTGGCTTAAAGGAAAGAGAGCACATAAACGGATTCGATAATTCGAGATCATTGAAAGGACTGCGATGGTAGAACCTATCCATAAAAAAACTCGAGAGCTACCGGGAAGGAATTGGAGGAACAAGATCAATGATTCGCCTAAGATCAACTTTTTGTTCTAAGAGACGGCCCTGCCGACTCGTGCTGGTCACTTTTGCAGGGATGCTTGTCGTCTTCACGGCCTGTTCGGTCGGCCCGAACTACGTCAGACCGACAGCGGCAGTGCCGGAATCTTATAAAGAGATGGAAGGCTGGAAAGTAGCACAGCCCAAAGATCATCTTATCCGTGGAGCTTGGTGGAAGATTTTCAATGACCCCCGACTGAACGAGCTCGAGGAACAGGTGGATATTTCGAACCAGAACGTCGCCGCGGCAGAAGCCGTGTTTCGCCAGGCGCGCGCCTTGGTTTGGGCTGCTCGGGCAGCTTACTTTCCTACGGCCACGGTCGGGTTAG
>DASPQK010000144.1:0-19312 GCA_035624985.1 Syntrophobacteraceae bacterium
TGAACGGTAAAATCGCCCTGCGAAGAATCGTAATATTCGACTGCCAGCTTCAGGTTCATTGCATCCGCCCACTTGAATGATTCATCCACGGCAAAATAGATGTAGTGGGAGCGGGGGTTTGCCAATGCAACGGCTTCAGACCCTTTGACTGTAACGGGCGCTGTCGCGCCATCGTCGGCCTGTATCAGTTCCACGCCATTCTGAGACGGCTGCTGGCCCAGGACAATGTCAACTTTTCCGGCGCCCTCGTATTTGCCCGATCTCTCAGTGTCCGTCTTCCCCTGCTTGAAAAGAGAAACATATTTTCGAGTCAAATCGATATATCTTCGGCCGTATTCCCTGGATTCGCAAATATCGGTGCCTTCGTGAAACTCATTCCAGGTTTCCACCATCACGATGGGGGTCGGGCGGCGCAGGAAATTGCGCCAACTGTCCTCGTAGAGTTTTCCGTTGTCACGCGGCACAACCACCCGCTTGCGGTGAATTGCTGCAGAATCATCGAAGCCGGGTCCAAGCTCCGAGATGCCCGCATGCTTCAAACCTGACGATCCCCCCCAGACGCAGAAACTATCCCCCCTGACATTATGATAAATCCATGAGAACTGCGGGACAATATAGGGGTCGCGGCCGAAGTCCTTGGCGAAATTGGCTCTTGTGTAGTCAATTACCGACTGATCGTAGTTGCTTGCAAAACCAGCATTGTAGAGCAGGAAGATGGGACGTCCGTCGATGGTTGCCCAGTGGCGTTGCGGAATACAAGAGAAAAAATCCCGCACCGTGGAATAGAACCATTCTTTGCCGCGCTGCGTGGTCAGGTCCACCTGCTCTTTCCAAGAGTTTAATCGAAGCGTGCTGGTGTCGTAGATCAAGCCTATAAAGGGAGGATGTTTCCCTTCCTTGAGCAGTTGGTCGCGCGCCTCCACAAGGGGCGGCAGACCTTCATAGCTCCAATGCAACCGTGTACCGCGGTCATGCTCGGATGGCGCTCCCCAGAAAACCATCAGCGCCATATCGATCCCGGCAGCCTCCATATCGGAGAGCTGCTTCTTATGCCATTCGACGGATTTCCAGGAAAATTGATCCAACGTCGCGGGATGATCGGTCAAGGCATCGGTTTTTGTGCTCGGGTCGATGATGTGAGTATTACTCGATTTGTCATACCAGTAGAAATAGTATGTTCCAATGATACGGTCATTGGAATGGAACGGGCAGACTGCAGTGGTGTTGCTGGAAATAGGCCAGGGCGAACAGAATGGAGGAGGAATGTCGTGAGAATCCGCTACGACTCCAACCGGGACCGTCGACAAGATAATGCAAACGGACAGTAACGAGACGGAGGCAAACAGGATACGTCTCAAATTGTTCATGATTTTTCCTTTCCTTTCTCTCTCGCAACGGGTCCCGATTCCTTGGGCATCTATGGACCGACTGAGGTTAAGCAAGGCCATTTTGCCTCACCTCTCAACGGTTATTTCGACTTGGCAGACAAGTCGGTTGCGGGCATACGGCCGTCAAGCGGTCACCTCCACCTCTGTCCGCACGGGTTCAAATCCCTTCTCCTCGAACCAGCAGACTTTCTCCTGGACCATTGTTAAAACCAGGATGTGTTTCCCTGCCTGTTCGGGCGCGCGCACCCGCATATCGGCCGCAGCGGATTGACCGGGGTAGATGCTTTTCACGGGCATTCGGGTGCGCACTCCGTCCATGAGCACGCAATGCCCGGAATCATTCGACCAGTGATAGCAAAGACTGATGGGGTAATATGAGCTCCACTCCCATGGCTGCTTACTTCGATTGAAAATTTCAACCTCCACCTGCTCCACAGCCCCTCTTTTCATACGCGCGATGGGCGTTTTAAGCTTCATGGCCCCTTCAGCCCTGGTGATCTTTCGGGCAGGCGCAACGGGACGAAGGCTTAGCTCCGCCGGCAGATAGGCATATCCAGCAAATGGCTTTCCGGGGTCGTGCAAGATATCGAAGTCGCATAGCACATCGCGCCAAGCCAATTCCCGTTTACCTTCCGGCAGAAGTTCGGCGACAGCGAATCCTACAGTATATCTTCCTGTCGGCAGGTCGGCAACCAGATGGTAGGTGGCGCGGTATGAGCCATCGGGTACCCATTGATGCGGCCTGCCCAGGAGCACGTTATTGGTGCCGAACACCCAGCGTCGCTCAGGGTCGAAGATATGTATCCCCACTTCAAGCTCTCGCACCTGACGCGAAAGGACAAAGTCCAAATCAAAGGTCATCAACTGACCGCGGGCGATGACGCTGCCTTCCCGCAGGGTGGCTCCTCCAATGATTACGTCCGGAGTGGAAATCATACGGCCCCATACCGGGTTGAATTTTTCCCAGCGAGGCTGGCCGTCATTAATGGGATCAGGAGCATTTTCGGACGCCGCAGACTCCTTCCAGGCAAGCACCTCGTCATAGAGGCGGATGTCCAACCTGTTGAGCGCCACGATGCGCTCCAGCAACGCGGGTGAAGTCTCGCCCACGCTGCGGCGTTTCTTGGTAACATGTCCACGAGGAATGGTTTCGGGCACAGGAAAGCCGATCAAGCGGGCGACGTCTGTAAGAAATAGGGGCATCCGTTCGTAGATCCCTACGACATCGTATTGCTTGATTGCTTTAAGGGAATTGGCAAGTTTTTCATCATCGCTTTCTCTACCGTCGCCGTAGATACGGCAAAAATGTTCGACATAAACGTTCGATATGTCCCCAAGCAAAACTTCGTGGACGACTTGACCGTCGCTATCTATAAAATCTTTCGCGTGTGAAATCGCCTTCTCGGCGTCCACTCTCCTTGGATCCCGGTTGTGCATTGTGAAGTAAATCCACGAAAGGACCCTGTCCACTGGCTCGCGGAATATCGTTACATATTGATACCGGGGATCGAAGCCTTCGGCATCCTGGAACACTGAATGGGCGCCGATGATCGAATGGGCCCCTCCGTACTGCCGGATGAGGGTCCGGTGATCGCCCCACAAATGGTGAGCGTTGATGGAGCCCGATCCCAATTCCTGCCTCAGCCATGAGGTGATTGCCGTGCCGGCAGTCTTGGGCAAATGGTCAAAAAAGACCCTCCCGGGGAATGCTCTACGTTTCTTCATATGCATGTCCACTCGCTCGATTAAGTTAACTGCGCTTCGGGCCGGTTTCGGTCTCGTGTCCTGTCTCGCGTGTTTTTTGGAAAGGCTGAATCTCCACTTTAGAGACAGCCACTTCGGAGTGTTCATCAACCCAAACCCTGGTCTCCAGCCCGTTGCAGGGGGCGTCCAGGGATATCGACACTGAAGCAAGGCAACCGTCTTTGGCGGACTTGGCAAGGGCCGTTTTGGCAAGTACTGTATTACCTTTGTCCAGCGCCACATCGAATCGCGCCTTCGCAGCTCCGCCGGCTCCCAACGCGCCGCTAACGACTACGCGATAATCTCCCGCAGCCAGGGAGGCATTCGGCCCGCGCAGCAGGTAGCCAGCCTTGCCCGTGCTCACAATCTCACGCCCCCTGATTTTTCCCACCCTTGTAATCATGCGGTGGTCGGCCCCCCAGAAACGTTTGATACCGTCGGGCATCCACGTTCGGTACCACTTGCCGCCAAGGATTACGTCGAGCAGGTTTTGAGTGCTTTGTTTCCAGGTGACCCGCGGCATTGCTGATGATGCCGGAGCTTTGCCTGCCCTGTGCAATGAAAGCCACCGGCGTATCGCATCCGCAAGCGAGTCGGGTTCGGCGCCCTTGAAGTAGAACACATGGTTGCCACCAACCTCTCGAAACACCGGTATGTCGCTGGCAATGACCGGCAATTTCTGGCGGGCGGCTTCGACGAGGGGTAGACCAAAGCCCTCGGCTTCCGAAGCGGCGATCAGGCAGGTAGAGCCTTCATAGATCCTGTCGAGGTATTCGTCGCTGATGCCCTCAAGCCGGAACAACCGGCGATCCAGCTCGGGATGGCCGCGCAGTTTCTCGACCAGGTCTTCCACCATCCATCCCTCCTTGCCGACTATCACAAGGTTGACGTCATCGCCATTGCGCCATAGTAGATCAAAAGCTTCGAACACCTGCGAGTGGCCCTTTCGAGGCTCAATCGTGCCCACCATTAAAAAAGTCGGTCGCAGCCTCAGCACGTCCAGGAGGAGCCTCGCATCCGGCGGCAGCCCTTCTGAGCGTACCGGGCCGGTAAAATCCGAACCATTATGAGACCAACCGATACTGAAAGGGCGCAAACGGTTCGGACCGAATACGGTAAGCCATTCAAGCACGTCGTCCGCAACCGCGCGGGAGACACAGACAGCTCCGTCGGAGTGCGCAATCTCCCCGAGCCAGCGCATGAAAACCCCTTTGGTGCCCTTCGGGAACGTATGAGGATGAAGTATCGGGATCAGGTCGTGGATCAGGAAATAGACGCACACCCCGACCCGTCGAAGATGACGATAGAATGCTGCCTGCTTCGGCGGCAGACGCGGTCTTAAATCCAGCCCAAAGAAAATATCGCCGTTGAAAGCCTCCACTGGATCGTCATCAAGCACATGATCCGGACAGCCGAGAAAACCCAGTGTGAATCGCCGCGCATAGCGATAGCCCAGTTTTTTCTCAGTCGCATAGACCGGTTCAACCCTGTACCCGGGGGGAGGATTGCCGAGCAGTTCAGCAAGGATATTGCGGACCACCCGCTGAATGCCGGTGCCAGCATCGCGCTCCACCAGCTCAGAGATGTCTATCAACAACTGTTTGCCACTCGGCGGGGGGTGGTTCTGAGCGATACATCCGGCTAGAGCGGGCCAATCCTGCTCGCCTGCGGCCGCAGGCTCAATCCTTGCTACTGCCCCAATCAAGGCGTTTTTACCTGTTTCCGCCTGCCGGAAGAAGTTCTCGATGGCTTCTGCGTACGCGTCGGCACTGGCGCGAGGTGATTGCCGCCCAGGGATAACGCACCAATCATCGGGGAAAATTTCCCCAAACCATTTTTGGGCAAGCAACTGAAAATCGTCCGAGCGGGCGATGATGCCGCGGGCGTTTTCGAAGACTGTTTTATTACAGGGATATTTGGCGACTGCATCGGCGGGGTCGCAGGCATGAAAATCCTGCACGGCCTTGTATCCGTGAGAGTGGTAGAGCTCCCGCTGCAGCCCGTTTTGGCCCGATCCATTCAAGTCCCTGCGGAGAAGCAACTCGGCAAGAAAAAAGTCGTTTAAAACAGCTACGCCCGGTGCCAGAGTCAACAGGTCAAATGCATGGCTGAAGTGTTCCGAGCTGCCGATATGATATAGAATGCGATCATATGAACGGGCATTAAGCAAAAACCAGTCGGCATCACGGGGAGAGCAGTTCTCCCTGATCCAGGGATCGCTTATGCTCTGTTGATTTACGATCACATCGATTTCGTAGTGACGGGCCAACTCCGGTAGAAGCCTGGCGCTGAAATCGGCTGCATCGCAGGGGACCGGCGGCAGAGGCGAGACATATGCGAGCTTTGGCCGGCGTCTGGGCGACAAGAACACGCGCGGGGATTTTTTCCTGCTTGCATGGAGCTGCTCAAAGGCGGCTATTGCCCTTCTGGCGCTTTCATCCCAGGAAAACTTCTTGGATTGTTCAAGACCATGCCGGATCAACGCGTTGCGATACGCGTCGTCTGTGAGGACATGCGAGATTTTTTCCGCGATCGCTTTGTCATCGTGGGGATCGAACAAAGCATCTTCCCGCCCTATCACCTCGGGAATGCTGGTGAGGTTGGATGCGACGACGGGTGCGCCGCAGGACATCGCTTCGAGCCCAGGCAGGCCGAACCCTTCGTGAAATGAGGGAAAAACGAAAACCTCGCACAGGTTATAGAGCGCAATCAGATCCTCATCCGGCACGAAACCGGTCAGAACCACCTCATCTTCGGCAAACCTCAGTTGCTTGATCTGTTCTTCCACAACAGGACCATGGTCATGCAGCGCGCAAACAATGGCAAGCTGGTGGTTGAGTCTCAAGGATTCGGGAACCAGGGCCCATGCACGGATCAAACCGTCGAGATTCTTGCGGCGATCTATCGCACCGGTATACATGACAAACGGACGCCCCAACCCATAGCGCTCCATTATTCTGTGCCTGGCGGCCCTGCCGAACTTTATGGGCTTGAATTGCGCGCCTACTCCCTCGCTGGCGTTGATTACCCGATCTTGCGGAAAGCCAAGATGCCGTATAGCCTCCTGGCGTGAAGACTCGGAAACCGCCAGCAGCAGATCGGCCCTCCTTATCTGATCCAGCTTGCTTTCATACCAGGACTCAACCTGCGGATCGTTCAGGTAGTTCGTCCTGTCAATCAGCGGAATCAGGTCGTGGAGGGTCACCGCCGTGGGGGCGCTTCTGCCAAGAAGACCGATACTGGTTACCGCATTGTCTCCCCATCCCCATCCTTCAAAAAGGCTGGGCACATGCACTACATCGGGTCGCAATCCTGCTATAAAAGCTTCACGAACCAGCTCGGCCGTCTTCCTGCGCAAAGTATTTTCCAAGTGGTATACCGGCCCGGGAGCATGCCATACGCAAATGTTTTCTCCGGAAAGCAGCCCTTCGAAATCGGCGCGAATCTGTTCGACCGTCCCGGGGAAAAGCCCGTTAAGCACAATCAGGACTTCGTGCCTGCCCTTGCTTTGGATCACCGCTTTGGTCAAAGACATGCAATAGCGGCCGATCCCTCGATCGCGAGCACCGGTTTGCGCCGCCTGCAGGTCAATCACTATGCGCATTACAGGTCTCCCCATCTCATTGCCGACGCTCTTTTAAGCTGAAAATATATCTCTCGCGCTCGTGGGGGGAGATCTTTGAGGTCTGCGGACTCGGAGGGTCCCGGTGAAGCAGGACTGACTGAAACCTCAGGGGCGCTTCCAGGATCGACGGCAGACATGCCGACGGCCGTTTTTGCCTCCTGCCCTGCTAGACAGCCTTCCAACCCCGAAAGCGTCGATTCAACCCGGTCAAGCCTACTGTTGCTTTCATTCATTAAGCGAAATATCTCGTTTTCCAAACTGCGCATCCTGCGTTCAGCCGCGCCCTCGTCACCCTCACCCTGGAACAGCCTGAAAAACAACCCGAGCAGGGGTAACCTTCTCCTCCTGTATCGTTTGATGACGGCATCCAGCCCGGGAAGCTCCGCTGAGTGTTCCCTCCCCTCCAGCGACAGGAGCAGGTCCGCCAATATCTGCAACTTCGATGCCCCCGAGCGCAGCCGCCCCAGATAGAGGTCAAGACCTTCCAAATCGGGCCCTCTGCCAAGCAAGGTATAGTAGGCGCACTCTATGAACGCTTGATCGTGCAAAGCCAACAGGCCGTTCAGCGTGCGGGACACTTTTCTAGCTCGATAATCGCGGATAGCCGCATCAAAAGCTGCTATCCTGGCTGGAAGTTCCTTAGCTTCATCGGAGGAACCCAGTTCCGACAATACCTCTATCTTTGGTAGGCCTGCCTGAAGCTTCCCCATGAAATATTCAAGCCCGTCTCCATCAGGCGCCCTGTCCAACAGGGTTTGATAGGCGCATTCAATAAACCGGGCGCCTTCGAGCGTCAGAAGTTCTTCGAGTTCCGACGCCTTGTGTGCGCCCTTCAAATCTTCAATTGCTGGTGAACCGGGGATCGGCTCTCGAGTCGACTTTTCCCTGAGCAAATCACAGATGGCGGCACCCAATGTTCCCGGCTTCAGATGGCGCTCTATAGCTTCCTCCGAAGAACAGAGTTCCGCCAATATGTCCATTTTCGGCTTGCCGTCTCTAAGCAGCCCATTATAGTGTTTTAATCCCCTGGCATCGGCGCCCCTGCCGAGCAAGATTTCATAGGCGCACTGAATAAACGAACCGCCATCGAGCGCCAGAAGTTCTTCCAGCATACAGGCCGCAGATCCGGTTTTGTTAGCCCTGAGCAGCGTGCGCTTCAATAATTCTATCTGTCGGCTGGCCTGGGTCAGTTCTTTCCGCTTGGCCTGTAATTGGCCGGCGAGCTTCAGCTCCAGATCGGCCACATTCCGTCTGGCCTGTTCATGGGCCTCGGACAGTTGGGCTGCAGCATCTTTCTCCGCCTGGGCCAGTGAGTGCCTGAGCAATTCCAGTTGCTCCCGGTCCCGGTCGCTCTGCTCCTTCAGTGCTTTTTCAGCCTCTGTCCTCTCCCTCGCCAGGCGGGCGAGTTCAACCTTCAGCCCGTCTAATTCCTGTGTTTTTTCACGCTCGCCCTGCAGTTGCTGTTCGAGGGCCTGCTCGCGCACGGCGCTTTCTTGCTTCAGTGCGCTCAGCTCTTCGATATGTTTTTGCGCCTGCTCTGCCTTTTCCCGCTCAGACTGTTCACACAGCTCGACTAGTTGCGCCGTGAATTTCTTTTCCACCTCTATATGTTGTGCCGCGAGTTCCTCTTCCACCTTTGTCACCTGAGCCAGCAGAGCTTGCTTTTCCCGCAGGACCTCACCGGTTTGTTCGGCCAATACTTTGTCACGGCAGGTCTTCTCCTGCTCCAGACAGTCAACTTTTTCCAGCTCAGCCGCCAGTTGCTCCTCGAGCGCCTCCTCGCGTTCCGCATGTTCAGCCAGGAATGCGCGCTCCCGTTCGCTATGGCTCCGGGCCAGTTCAGCCAGTTCCATCTGGAGGGCCTTGATTTTCTCCCCGGCCAGGTAGTTCTGTTCGCTCAAAGCCTGTTCGCGGTTCGTCCACTCCCTCTCGAAGTCTCGCAACGTTTCCCGTTCCGCCCGCACTTGCTCCTCAAGCGCCTGCTCCCGTTCGGCGTGTTTGGCCTCCAGTGCGAGTTTCTGCTCGTTATGTATTCTTGCCAATTCGGCTCTTTCCTGCAAGGCCTTCTCCTGCAAAGCCAGCAGTTGGCTTGCCGCTTCCCTTTCCCTTTGGAGCAGTTGGCCAAGGAGTGCTTCCGCTTCCTGTCGTGCCTGGACGGTTCGATCGTGGAGATCTCTTTCACGCACGGAATGCTCCCGCTCCAGGAGGCCCAGTTTTTCCCGCTCGGCCTCCAGTTGCCGTGCAAGCACTTGCTCCCGTTCGAAGTGCTTGGCCTGCAGCACTCCCTCCCGCTCGCCATGTTTTCGCGCCAACTCTGATATTTCCTGCCAGGCTTTTTCCTGTGCAGCCGACAATTGGGATGCCGTCTCTATCTCCCTCTGCGCCAGTCTGTTCAGAAGCGCTTCCTTCTCCATCTGGATTTGGCCGATCTTCACTGAGGTTTCCCTTTCACTCTTCCCCAGGGCCTCTTCCAGACGCCTGAGCTTTTCCCGCTCGGCTTGCACCTGCTGAACAAGCTCTTCTTCACGGTCGGCAAACGCTCTATCTTTTGAGGCAAGGCTCAACGAAAGGCGTTCGATCTCATCACCGGTGGACCGTCTTAGTTCCTCGATCACCACTGTAGCCTCGTCGACTTCCTTCTTTAAGCGATCTTCTACCAGCCCATAGAAACGGGCGGTTGCAAAACCGCTCAGGACAAAATCGTCAAAAAGATTTGGGGGAACCTTGAATGCTTCCTCAAGCTCCTTATGGGCATCCGAGACGTAGAAGCAGTTGAGGCCGTCAAAATAGACCCGCGAATAGCCGTAACCTGTGATAATCGGCTCCCAGGACTGGTGGGTGCCAACCCGGCTCAGGGGCAGGGTGCTCTCGACAACCACAATCCACGGACGCGCAGGAGAATCCGCCCACCCGGACAGGACCTTCGATTCGAGGCCTTCCACGTCGATCTTCAGCCAGTGGATATCACGACTTGCTGTCTGTGCGAAAACATCGGCCAATGTGATAGAGGCGACAAAAATTTCTCGAATGCTGAAACCTTTCTTTCGATGCTGCTGGGCTATTTTTCGCACAGCAGTGGAGATGCCTGTATCGGGGATCTCATAGAATTTGACGATCCCGGCGCGCTCACCCAGGGCGGCCTCTAGTACGGTTTCGTCCGGCCGGTCCTTCCGCAGCAAATCGGCAAAGGCCGGTGATGGTTCGACATGAATCCCGCGCCAGCCGGCCTCGTAAAATGCCTTGCTGACCGAATCGATCGTCGGGTGCTGTGCGCCGACGTCGATGTAAAAGCCGCCCTTCACATGACCTAGGGCGCGCCAAAGCATGACGTCTTCAAAATTCTGAGCGTAGGAAATCATACTCATGCCTGCTCCTCACCGGCAGGATGCCAAGAAAACACCGAGTCCGCTTTCGAACGGCTTGTTTTCAGTCCCAGGCACGAAAGAAGGCTCAACGCACTGTCATGCCAGGTTTGTAGTGGCGCGCAGGGAGTTGATGTCTTCCCGGCTGAAATTTCGTCCAGCCACTTATCGATGGATTCCGCAAGGGCCCCGGTGCCGCCGCCCGCAAAAAAGGCTGCTCGATCCCCGCCAATTTCACGGAATACCGGGATATCGCGAGCCAAAATCGGCTTCCGGTGATACGCAGCTTCCACCAGAGACAAACCGAACCCCTCGGCTTGCGAAGCTACGATCACCCCGGTAACGGCGCCATAGAGCAATTCGAGCAGTTCATCGCTTGCATTGTCAAGCCAGTACAGACGGCGCCCTGCCTGGGGGTGAGCATTCAACTGATGCTGAAGGGGCTCGGTTTTCCATCCGGGTTTGCCGACCAACACAAGACTCACGTTGCGGCCCACCCTCCAGAGCCGTTCGAAGGCGGCCAATATTTGAGCATGTCCTTTGCGGGGTTCCAAAGTGCCCACAATCATCACGCTGGCACTCCTGGACAATCGTGAAAGAAGTTGTTCCATGTCGTCAGAGATACCTTCACTGGGAATGCTGGCAGAAATGTCTGCCCCTAATGGAATAAGTTTTATCGGAATGACATCGGATTCAAAACCGTAGCGAGCCGCAAGCCAGCTGGCCACATCTTTTCTTACGACATCGGAAATACAGATAAGACTATCGGCAAAGATGGCCAAAGTCCTTAACCATCGCCTTATGTTCCTTGTCGTTTTGGGGTTAAACCAGTGCAGGTTGCGAACCGCCAGGATATCGTAGACGACGAAATGTAGACTCACCCCCTGCCGCTTCCACCGGAGTAGTTCGAACCGCCGTCCAGGCAGCAGGTGAGCAGCAAGGTCAAGCCCAAGAAAAATATCGCCGGGCCCGACATGAACGGCCCCGTTGCCCAGAGCTCGGAGGTCGCCTATCCACGGCTTACCCGGGATAACGGTTGCATACCTGTATGGATGGCTGCGCCCGGCAAAGACGGGACGTACTCGATAGCCGATCGGAGGGTTTTCCAGCAGTTGATTTAAAAGCGCCCTGACCACTCTTTGGATCCCGGTCCCGGCATCATGTTGCAGGATGACCGAGACATCGACGAGCAATTGCCCCTCTTTATCCCGTTGAGGCGGAACTGAAGGGGAATGCCTGCGAATGTATGACCTCGCCCAGCTAACTGGGGTCAACGCAATCAACAACCGCTCGATATTTGCCAGGATTGCCGCCACTTAACCACCCGGTCAAAAGGCATTGAGGGGCATGCTCAACGATCATCACCGTTATCGAGTGACGAAAGTTCCCAGTCCACCAGTATCTGAACCAATTCTTCAAACTTTATCTCCGGGCGCCAGCCGAGTTCTCTGCGCGCCCTCGATGAATCGCCCCGCGTTTCGAAAATCTCATTAGGACGCATGTATGCCGGATCGCTTCGAACATAATCGCGGTAGTCCAACCCCACGATCGAAAATGCGAGACGGCAAAATTCCTCCACGGAGTGCGATTCCCCCGATGCAAGCACATAATCGGATGGCGAAGCAGCTTCCGCTATGAGACGCATCCCCCGCACAATGTCGGGCGCAAAACTCCAGTCCCGTTTCGGCGCCAGAGAGCCGAGCACCAGTCCCCTCTCGCGTCCCCTGGCGATTCTTGCGGCCGCCCGCGCGATTTTGCGTGTTACATAATTCTCACCTCGACGGGGAGATTCATGGTTGAAAAGGATGCCCGCGCATGTGAACAGACCGTAAGCGCTGCGATAGATTCGAACTAGGTTCAGGGCGTAAAGCTTTGCGGCGGCATAAGGGTTTTGCGGGTTCCACGGCGTCGTTTCCTTTTGCGGATTTTCCAGCGGGTCGCCAAAAATCTCACTCGTCGCTGCAAAGAAGAATCGACATTGCGTGACTTCCTGCCGTATCGCCTCAAGAATTCGCAAGGTCCCCAGGCCCGTCGTCTGGGCTGTGTATTCGGCCAAACCGTAAGAGATTTGAATGTGACTCTGCCCTGCCAGATGATACAGGTAATCGGGCTTTACAAGGCGTACCACCGTCTGAATGCTGGCTGAGTCCATAAGGTCCGCGTAATACAGCTTGAGCTGCCCTTCGCAACGGGCCTTCTCCAGGTCTGGCAAACTGTCCAGCCGGGTTCGCTGCAACAAACTTGACTGCCGCACAATACCATGAACCTCTGCCCCATCCGCGATCAGAGACTGAGCCAGGTAGGAGCCATCCTGCCCCGTGATGCCGGTTATCAATACTTTCATTTGAAATCCTGCATTCTTACAGGTAAACCTCGACACTCGACAAGACGGAAAACCCGCTCTTTTTGCAAACCGCCTCTCGCGCGGCTTCCTCAAGATCGTAAACGATCATCTCGCGGATGAGTTCGTCAAAGCTGACCTGCGGAACCCAACCCAGTTTTTCACGGGCTTTGCTGGAGTCTCCCAACAGCGAGTCGACTTCTGCTGGACGAAAATATCGCGGATCCACAAACACTACAGGATCGCCAACCCGGACGGGACAACTCCTCCACAGGGCGCTGTATTTGTCTAGTAGCGCGGATGAACCCAATCCGGCAACTACGCCCTGCTCGGCGACTCCTTTTCCCCGCCACTCAAGGGCTATCCCAACTTCCTGGAAGGCCTTTTCGCAAAATTCCCTTATCGAATGCTGCTCCCCGGTGGCAATGACGAAATCCTCCGGCTGCTCCTGCTGGAGGATAAGCCATTGCGCCTTGACGTAGTCTCTGGCATGACCCCAGTCTCGCAGCGCGGAAAGATTCCCCAGATAGAGCCTGCTCTCAAGACCCATCACGATCTTTGCAGCCCCTTGGGTGATCTTTCGCGTAACAAAGGTCTGACCTCTTATTGACGATTCGTGGTTAAACAGTATTCCGTTGCAGGCGAAAAGATTGTACGCCTCGCGGTAGTTTACGGTAATCCAATAGGCGAACAGCTTGGACACCCCGTAGGGCGAACGCGGATAAAAAGGGGTTGTCTCCCGTTGCGGAATTTCCTGGGCTTTGCCATATAGTTCTGAAGTCGACGCCTGGTAGAACCTTGTTTTCGATTCAAGGCCCAGTATCCGTATGGCCTCCAATATCCTGAGTGTCCCCAATGCATCCACATCGGCGGTGTACTCGGGCGATTCGAAGGATACCTTCACATGGCTCTGGGCTGCAAGGTTGTAAATCTCGTCGGGCAGGACCTGCTGAATAATTCTTACCAGATTGGTGGAATCCGTCAGGTCGCCGTAATGGAGGATCAGCCGCCGGCTTTCCACGTGAGGGTCCTGATAGAGGTGATCGATCCGCTGTGTGTTGAAGAGCGATGCCCTTCTTTTTATCCCATGCACCTGATAGCCCTTATTTATCAGAAACTCGGCTAGGTAGGCCCCGTCCTGACCCGTAATGCCTGTAATAAGTGCTGTTGCCATGGTCGTCCTTATCGGTTGAAGTTATCGGGCTTCTCCACCTATAGTTGGCGCACTGGGTATCATCTGTGACGCCCTTTCAATAAAGCTCCGCTATCTCGATTACATGACGGATCAAGAATTGAACCTCGCCTTGGCCTCTTAGGCGGCGCTTGGAAAATCTCCGGAATTGCCTATAGAGATATTCTCTACAAACAAATTCTTATATCCCATTATAGACCTTTAAGCAAATAAGACGGACTTTACACATGAGAAGTCTACATGCATCCACGGCCTGGCTTAATCGGCTTTCGCACCCAACGCAAAATGGCCAGACGGCCGTTTCCCGCTTTTCCCTTTTATTCTTTGCCTTTCGCCTTCCAAACAGGTATTTGATCGAATTATCAATTCCATGAAAAAAGGCGGCCCTTGATGGCTATAATCGCAATCGTAGGAAGACCAAACGTCGGTAAATCCACTCTTTTCAATAAGATAAGCAAAAGCGGCCGGGCCATTGTCGATGATCTGCCGGGTGTCACTAGGGACAGAAATTATTGCCGGGCCGTTTGGGACGAAAAAGCCTTCACTATTGTCGACACAGGAGGGTTCATAAGCAAGAACGATTCCATTTTCGACCAGGGCACGCGGGAGCAAATCTTTCATGCCCTCGCAGAAGCCGATATGCTTCTTTTCGTGGGTGACGGCAAAACCGGCCTGCACCCGGAGGATGCCAGTCTTTTGGAAATCCTCCGCCGCACCTCCAAACCCCTTTTTTTTTCCGTAAATAAGATAGACGGCCCCGAGCAGATGAAACTGGTGGCCGATTTTTACACCCTGGGGGTACAGGAAGTTTACCCGATCAGCGCTGCGCATGGGTTTGGAGTGAGCGAGCTTCTTTCGGAGATGGTCAGGCTCATAGCTGAATCGAGCGACCCGCAAGACAATGAAGAAACCGACGTTTCCCAGATCCGCGTATCGATTCTGGGCCGCCCCAACGTAGGTAAATCGACCCTGGTGAACCGAATTCTGGGCGCTCCGCGCGTCATTGTAAGCCCCATACCAGGAACCACGCGGGATGCTGTCGATACGCACCTGGAACGAGAGGACCAAAAATATCTGCTGATTGATACTGCGGGTATAAGGAAAAAGGGAAAAACGCGTGAAAGACTCGAAAAGATAAGCATAATCAAAGCGCTTCAAAGTATTGACAAATCCCATGTCTGTGTTCTTTTGATCGACGCCTCCGAGGGCACGGCCGATCAGGACCTCCACATCGCGGGCTACGTCCGGGAGCGCTACCGGGCCTGCATTATCGGGGTAAACAAATGGGACGGCTTCGACTCGAACCCCAAAAGAAGAAAAAATTTCCTGGAAGACCTCAGGTACCGTTTCCGCTTTATGCCTTTCGCTCCCGTCCTGACCCTCTCAGCCCTCACCGGCAGGGGCGTGCAAAAACTGCTTCCTGCGATACGCGAGGTCTTCGCCCAGTACAACACCCGCATCTCGACAGGCATCCTCAACAGAACCCTTCAGAAAGCAGTCGACGCACATGAACCGCCGCTGGTCCGCGGCCGCAGATTCAAGTTCTTCTACGCTACTCAGGCTGCAACCCGCCCCCCGATGTTCGTCCTGTTTTGTAATTACCCCAACGATATCCACTTTTCCTATGAACGCTTTCTATCAAATAAGTTCAGAGAAAGCTTAGGACTGGACAAAACACCACTGCGGTTCGTATTTCGCGGAAGGCGGAAAACAGATGGGTGAGCAGAGCGCACATATGACGTATAAGTATGGCGGTACCCCCTGACTCCTTTCAGTGGAGCGAGATTTTGTTCTTCACTCTTTGCGATTCTTTGGCCGTTTTCCAGCGGACTCTGATTGTGGTTCCCATTCCCCCTGAGGATTCAATCTCGAATTCCCCGTTGGACAGCTCCGCCCGCTCGCGCATGGATGTTAGGCCGAATTTGGCGCGCTGCCCACTCGACGCGATCGCCGCTCGATCGAATCCAACCCCGTCATCGCTGATATTCAATAGAATAGACCCACCTTCGCATGAAAGCCTCAAGTATATTTTCCTGGCCCTGCTATGCTTGGCCGAATTGTTCATCGCCTCCTGGATGATTCGGAAAATAATTATTTTTAGGTTCTCGGGAACCTCGGTCTCATCGAGGCTGATATCTTTTTCCACAGTGATATCGGCGTAAATCTTCCCAAACCTCCTGCAAAACCATCCTATTGTGGCAGTTATTCCAAGATCGTCAAGCATCGCAGGACGAAGATCGGTCATGATGCGCCTTGAATCGTCAATCGCCTGTTCCATTGCCGCTGATAATCTCGTGAAAGACTCCCGGACTTCAGGGTTGTTGCCGATCTGCGCCACTGCATGCTCCACGCAAAACTTTACGGCGCTCAGCGACGAGCCGATGCTGTCGTGTATTTCCCGCGCGATTCTCTTTCGCTCGTCTTCCTGTGCGCGAAGCAGCAGAGAAGCCAGCAGCTTCAGCTCCTTCCTCGATTCTTTGAGTTCTTCCAATGTTTCCGCAAGCTCCAGAGTGCGCTGCAGAACGCGCACTTCAAGATTGTCACGGGCAATCCTGAGTTCTTCCTCAATCCGCTTGAGCTCGCTTATATCTCTCCACACCGCTACCGCGCCGGTCACTTTGCCCAGACTGTCTTTAATGGGACCGGCGCTCACCAGGGCATGAATGTGGTCTTCACCGCGCCCCTTAAGAAGATGCTCCCGGTCTGGTGACACCTTTCCCAACACGGCGGCCTCTCTGATCTGCTCGAGCAAGCCGGCCCCATCAGGCCACAGATCCTCAAGAGAAAAATCCAGATCCGTAAGCACCTGCATGCGCATTCCATTTGCGTCGCATTGCCCTGTCATGTCTACGGCGTACCTGCTAAGAGCCTGCACTCTGAGATCCGGGGAATCGACAAGGACAATCCCAACCGGAATGTGCTCAAGCAGGGCTTCCAGGATTGCCTGCCGCCGTTCGGCTTCGCGCGCCCGCCTCTCGGCATCGGCCCGCGCTTCTGCATGCTGAATGGTCCTTTTCCTTACAAGCTCCTCGAGATTGCTCCTGTTTCGCTTGAGCTCCTCTTCAATATGCTTGCTCATTATCGAGTAGCGGATCGAGCGCCCGAGGACGGGCGCCGTGAATTCACCCTTGACAAGGTAGTCGGATGCGCCAGCCTCCATGGCCTTCAAATCGACAGCATAGTTGCCGTGCGCCGTAAGGAATATGATAGGGGCCGTACAGCCACCCTCAATGGCTTCCTTCAATAAGTCCAGACCGTTGTAAGACCCCATGAAATAATCAAGAAGATAGACGTCGTGCTCCCGCCTCGAAATCGCCTCCAGCCCCTCCTCATAAGTCCTGGCCCAAGCGAGTTTGAACCTCATATTTTCCGATTCGGCAAGCATATCGGAAACTATGAGGTAATCCTCCATGTCATCATCGATGAGCAGCACGCAAACCAGATCCGTCATCATGACCCCTGTGTCATCAGTTTTAATACGGCCTTTTATATATGAATTATTCTTAAATTACAACTGAGGTCCACCGCTCCCCGCATGCGCCGAACCGATCGAAAACCATCGCGCCGGCTACTCGAACCCGTAGAACTTGTGAAAATGGTGTATGGGTCCATGTCCCCGGCCCAGAGCCAATCCCCCGGCAATGGCCGCTGTTATGAATGCCTTTGCCCCTCCTACGGCGTCCTCCACTGTTGCCCCCCGCGCTATAAATGCCGCTATGGCAGAGGCAAAGGCGCAACCGGTGCCGTGAGTATGCGTGGTCTCAAACTTGGGGCCGGGAAATTCGCGAAAATCCCGGCCGTCGTAAAGCAGGTCGATCGGATTTCCTGCCAGGTGGCCTCCTTTTATTACAACATGTCCCGGTCCCAACAGCTTCAATCTCTTTGCGGCACGCTTCATATCCTCAGTGCTCTCAACCTTCGTGCCTGTAAGCGCCTCAGCCTCTTCCAGATTCGGAGTGATTACAAGAGACATGGGAAAAAGTTGCGAAACAAGGGCCTCGACCGCATCTTCCCTCATGAGCCTGACTCCACTCTTGGCAACCATCACAGGATCGACCACAATCCTTTGGATTCCCAGATCTTTTAAATCCTCGCAGATCCTGGATATTATACCGGCATTGCACAACATCCCCGTCTTGACGACATCGACTCCAATGTCCAGGACAACGGAGCGAATCTGCAACGAGACAAATTCGGCATCTATCTCAATTATTCCGTTTATTCCAAGTGTATTTTGTGAGGTCAGGGCCGTGACCGCGCTCACGGCGTAAACTCTGAGGGCCGAAAATGTTTTTAGGTCGGCTTGAATTCCCGCACCGCCGCTCGGATCGGATCCCGCTATAGTCAGCGCCCTTGGTATTCTCACCTTTGCACCCCAAAATGGTCCCACCCGGTGCGGGACGGGTAGAGCAGCCTTCCATTATCGAGCCGGACCCGTACATCGCCGTCTCCGGCAGTTATCGTTCCTATCTGGGTGCAAAAGGTCCCCGTCTCATCAAGTAACATTTTTCTTAAACTGCCAACAGCCTTGGGACTAGATGTGAATAAAAGTTCGTAGTCCTCGCCCCCCGACAGGACCCATTCCAGCCAGTCCGCGCCTGCCGCCCGCGCAGCCTCGTAAACCCCAGGGCTGACCGGAAGTTTCGCAGCTTCGACTTCTGCACCCCTGCCGCTCGCTTTGCAAATATGAAAAAGATCCCCAATCACCCCGTCGCTTACGTCTATCATGGAGGTGACCTGCCCGGAGTGAGCAAGAAGCCGCCCTTCAACAAGGCGCGGCTGAGGGCACAGATGCCTTTCTATCAGCTTCTCCCTGTACAAAGAACTCTGCATGAGGTCCGGTCGGCGTATCAGCTCCAGGCCCGCCCTGGACTCACCGGGCGAGCCGGTTATCAGTATGGCGTCCCCCGCCCTGGCCGTGCTCCTCAGTATGAGCAGTTCCGGCGCGATTACCCCCAAAAGGGTGAAATCAACTATCATAATGGAATTGACGCGGCTCAAATTTCCGCCCACAATACATGCGCCCGCCCACCCCGCCTGTTCTCGCATGCCCCGGTACAACTCTTCAACATATCCCACTTCCGTTGCCTCCGAAATCGCAAGCGAGACCAGAGCCCAGCGCGGTTCACCACCCATCGCGGCTATATCGCTCACATTTACGGCGACCACCCTGCGCCCCAACTGATAGGGGGTAATGGCATCCAGGGCGAAATGGACTCCTTCGACCTGGATATCGCTGGTGGCGAGCAGATATTCGTGCCCCGGAGCGTCGAGTACGGCCACATCGTCCCCGATTCCTTTTACGACCCCTGCCGCCTTCTCCGGAAGCATAGCCGATATGCGCTCGATTAGACCAAACTCTCCGATTTCCCTGACCAACATTTTACTCCCCCGAAATGCTCGGCCGCATTGACTCATAGAATATCGCAAAATACCAGGCCGCCCTATTCTTTTTTCATACCTGCCAAATTTGATGACTTCGGGATCGGTTGTTGACTCCCAGGCGAACTCACGGCTATACTAGCCCCTCCAGGATGCACCTGCTCAGTTTAATGTCCCTGTGCCTGCAGATTGCCTCTGTGGGTAATTTTTTGATGAGGAGAACAAAATGAAAAAGGCTGGCTTATTCGCCTCCGCACTTTTGCTCTTTGTATTTTTGGC
>DASPQK010000145.1:0-7788 GCA_035624985.1 Syntrophobacteraceae bacterium
CTTCTGCATTGCGGCGGGGTGCAAATTGCTTTTTTCAAAACCCTGGCGCTGATGTCCATAGTTACGCTGGTAAGTATTTTAAGCCTGATTCCAGGCGGTCTTGGCATCTCCGAAGCCGGATCGTCACAAGTGCTAATCTGGCTCGGTTTTGCTTCAACGGCCGCACAGACCGGAACGCTGGTGCTTCGGTCTTATTCGATAATTGCTATCGTCTTGGGTGTTGGGCACATAGTTGTGTGGAAAATGGCGCGGCAGCTTCGGAATCGTCGTTTATCCGCTGTCCCGGTGAATCCGCTCCCATAGAGCAGGGCGAGCCATGGTTCAGGAGAGCCGCTTCAGGGAATATTCGAGAATGTGCAAACGGGTTGCCATACTCCAATCTAACTACATCCCGTGGAAGGGCTACTTTGACCTGATAGACTCAGTCGATGAATTTGTTCTTTACGACACCGCGCAGTTCACAAAGAACGACTGGCGCAACCGGAACCGGATCAAGAGTTCCGGCGGTGTTGTGTGGCTGAGCATCCCCGTGCGTCACAAATTCGGGCAGCTGATTCAGGATACGATCATCAGCGATCCCACGTGGAACCGGACGCACTGGCGCTCCCTGTCTCAGGCCTATGCCAGGGCCCCTCACTTCAACATTTACAGGGCGATTTTTGAAGAGTTATACAAAAAGTGCGGGGCCGAAAGCAAACTGAGCAACGTGAACTTCCTCTTTATAAAGGAAATCTGCGCTATTCTCGGCATCAAGACCAATATTACCTGGTCGAAGGATTACAGTCTGGTGAAGGGCCAAACGGAGTGTCTTGTCGATTTATGCAGGCAGCTTGGGGCCGCCGAATATCTTTCCGGCCCGGCCGCCCGCAACTACATAAAGGCCGAGTTATTTCAACAGGCAAACATCCAACTCGCCTATGTGGATTATTCCGGGTATCCTGAGTACCCCCAGCTTTATCCTCCTTTCGACCACAATGTGAGCATTGTCGATCTGATATTTAACACCGGCCCGGAGGCCCGGAAATATATGAAGAGTTCCTGCGGCCTTTCTGCGTTAAAGTGCTCAGGTGGAGAAAGATAATGGTTCTTTCGGTTGTGATACCGGTGTATGGTTGCAGGGATTGCCTGGAAGAACTCCATCGCCGGCTGGTAGACTCGCTCGAAGCCATTACTCCCGATTTCGAGATCATCCTGGTAAATGACGCCTGCCCGCAGAATTCATGGGAAACGATCCGAGAAATAGCTTTAAAAAACAGGAGGGTTAAGGGACTGGATCTTTCCCGCAACTTCGGTCAAATCCGCGCGATAACCGCCGGACTTCACAACGCCAAGGGCGAGTGGATTGTGGTGATGGACTGCGACCTTCAGGACAGGCCGGAAGAAATCCACCGGCTGTACGCCAAAGCCCTTGAAGGCTACGACCTGGTTTATTCGCGGAGAACTGCACGCAGGGACACATTTTTAAAAAAAATTTTCTCAAGAATGTTTCATGCTATATATGGATACTTCACCGGAGGCGTTTTTGACAGTTCGATAAGCAATTTCAGCATCTGCCGACGAGTTGTGGCGGAAAACTATAAACGGATGGGAGACTGCAACAGGGCCTACATTCTGTTTTTAAGATGGATGGGCTTCAAGTCGGCGGTCATTGACATAGAGCGCTCCGAACGAAGCTCGGGCAAATCCTCCTACACCCTCAGAAAACAGCTTCGGCTGGCATCCGAGATCATCACGACCCAATCCAATAAGCCTTTGATCTGGTCGTTCTGGATCGGCTGCGTCCTGATATTTATTTCTTTCATATATGGTCTAACAATAATATACAGGCATTTTGTAAACGGCGCCGGGATCACAGCCTCGATGGGCATGATCGCATGCATCTGCTTTATCGGAGGTATTGTCATTGCCCAATTGGGAGTGATAGGGTATTACCTGGGCAATGTTTTCGATCAGACCAAAGGAAGACCTCTTTACATTGTACGTGAAACGGTAGAGTTTGAAAGCTCAAGGCCGGGGGAATCGTTATGATCATCGTCAATGGAGCGACAGGTTTCGTAGGCCGCTATCTTGTGGATCATCTGGTGAAGAACGGGGAGAAGGTCGTAGCCGTTGGGCGCTCGCGGAAATATGATTGGTTTTTCAACGAGCTGGGAGTTCCCTTCGTGCAGATGGATGTCACCAGAGCCGAGGAGTTCTCAAAGCTGCCTACCCAGTCTGTGAAGGCCTTTGTCCATCTTGCCGCGCTCATTCCTGCGGCCGTGCAGGAAATCACCCCGGAAGTTTTCCTCAATGTAAACACTCTGGGCACTATCCGCGCATTGGAACACTGCCGCAAAAACAATATCGGAAGGTTTGTTTACACCACTACGCTTTATGAAGGCATGGAGCATACGGAGCTGCCCATCACTGAGGAAATGGGTCGAAAGTATGCGCTTACGGGCGACCACGCAGCTTACGTCATATCCAAGGCAGCCGCCGCGGACTATGTCGAACACTACTCGCAGGAATTCGGCATCCGGGGAATTATACTGCGGATGACGGGGCTGTTGGGCTACGGACGATTGGAAGGGTTCTGGGCAGAAGGAGTATTCTACCCGAGCGCTTTTGAAATTTTCTACAAGAGGGCCAAGGCCGGGCAGGCGCTTGAGGTGTGGGGCAAACATGAAGCGAGGCGCGACTCGCTGTATGTCAAAGATGCGGTTCGCGCCATCTCCAAGGCGTTGTCGAGCGATCGGGCGCAAGGGCTCTATCTCATAGGGTCGGGCGCCGGGATCACAAACGAGCAGGAGATCAGGACTTTTGCGGAAGTCTTCGGCTCTGAAGACAATCCCGTTCCGGTCGTTTACAGGCCGGACCTGCCGGAGAAAAGCAAGAGCTATTATTTCGATATTGGCAAGGCTAAACGCGATTTCGGGTGGGAACCGGCGTACTCTTACCGGGACATTCTCGTCGACTACGACGCGGAAGTTCAGAGCGGCCGGTTCAGGAGTTTATAATCAACTGTAGCTTGCGTCGGCGACTCGTGATAAAAAGGTAACCGCTCGACTGGGGGGTAGCACTCTTGGATCACAACAATGTTTTTATACGAAGGCGTAATCTGTCGCGGCTGACTCGTCTCAAAAAAAGC
The DNA here is from genome assembly GCA_035624985.1 of Syntrophobacteraceae bacterium. GTDB lineage: Bacteria > Desulfobacterota > Syntrophobacteria > Syntrophobacterales > Syntrophobacteraceae > SbD1. The sequence goes on from DASPQK010000145.1 coordinate 3,128, forward strand.
GCCCGTTTAGTGGAAAATAACAACAAAGTTCCGTTCAACTGGCCTTACATGACGGGCAAGGAACTCCAGTTCATAGCGGAGGCCCATTTGCAGGGGCGCCTGGCCGGTGACGGCCCGTTTACCGAGCGCTGCCATCGATGGCTCGAGGCCAGGACGGGATGCGCCGGCGCTTTATTGACACACTCCTGCACGGCGGCGCTGGAAATGGCTGCCCTGCTCCTTGAAATAAAGCCGGGCGATGAGGTCATTATGCCCTCCTATACTTTCGTGTCCACGGCCAACGCATTTGTGCTTAGAGGAGCGCGGCCCGTTTTCGTGGATGTGCGCGAAGACACTCTGAACATCGATGAAAGGTTGATCGAGAGCGCCATTACGCGGCATACAAGGGCAATCGTCCCGGTTCATTATGCGGGAGTCGGCTGCCAGATGGATACGATCATGCAAATCGCGGCGGCTTATGATTTCAAGGTGGTTGAGGATGCCGCGCAGGGGGTGATGGCTTCTTACAAGGGACGGCCCCTGGGGAGCATCGGCCACCTTGGGACCTACAGTTTTCACGAAACCAAGAATGTCATCTCCGGAGAAGGGGGCGCGCTGCTGGTAAATGTCCCCGAACTGATCCCGATGGCCGAGATTTACCGTGAAAAGGGCACGGACCGCAGCCGCTTTTTCCGGGGGGAAGTCGATAAATACACGTGGCAGGACGTTGGTTCGTCTTACCTTCCTGGAGAGTTGATCGCGGCGTTTCTTTTTGCGCAGCTCGAGGAAGCCGACCTGATTACCGCCCAGCGGCTGGAGGCCTGGGAGCGTTATCATGAGCTTCTGGAGCCGCTGGAATCGGCCGGATACCTCCGACGGCCCATTGTGCCCGACGAGTGCCGGCATAACGCGCACATGTATTACGTTCTGCTTCAACCCTGGGCCGACCGGCCGAGGGTGCTTTCCGAAATGAAACGATGCGGGATCTCCGCTATTTTTCACTACGTCCCGCTCCATCGGTCCCCCGCCGGACTGCGCTACTGCAGGACGTGCGATGAACTGCCCGTGACCGATTCGGTTTCCGAACGCATCATAAGACTGCCTCTGTGGATAGGGATAACGCCTGAACAGCAATTACGCGTGGTGGGTGTGCTTACTGCCGTAATGGATGAAGTGATTGGCATGAGATCGGCCGCGCCGTCCAGAAGACAGAGGGTGGCTCGTGGCTGAACATGAAACCGGGCGTTTTCACGGTGCGGATTTCCGGCTGCTTGCAGGTTCTCTGGCTGTTGCCGCATTCTTCGTTCTTTTACTTTGTTTTGTTTTTGGGGCAAGGTGGGAAACAAATGACGACGTCGCCATGTCCATGGTCGCTCACGGCTATGGCGTGGCAGCCTTTGGGACCCCCAATATCATTTTTTCCAATGTCCTGTGGGGATACCTGGTTCGCGCGATTCCCTCGATAGATGGGACGCCCGGCTACTCGGTGGCCGCTCTTGCGGTGCTGATTATCGCGGGAACAATGCTGTTGTTTGGCTTGTATAAGCTGCACGCCGGCTTGCTGGCTCCCATTTGCGCGCTTGTCCTGCTGATGGCGCGCCCGGTTCTTTTCCCACAGTTCACCATCAATGCCGGTCTGTTGGTGGTTGCCGCGATTATCTGCGTACGCCTGTTCGATCTTGAGAACGACGGGAAGGCGCTGTTTGCGGGGTGTCTGCTTGCCTTTGCCGGATGGCTGGTGAGGAGAAATGAGTTTTTATTGCTTCTCTTGGTAGCCCTGCCGTTGATTCCGTGGCGAAATCTTTACCGGCGCCGATCTTTTCAGGTTTCGATTTTAGCCCTCGCTGCGGCGATGGCGCTTTCGTGGGTCGTCGACAATAGAGCTTATCAGGACCGGAAATGGGCGCCTTTTAACGCGCTTAACGCCGTTCGCGCACCTTTCAACGATTTCGGCGCAGACGAATATCTTAAGAAACGTCCGGAGATATTGGCCCGCTACGGGTTCAGCGCTAACGATCTCGATTTGATACGGGAATGGTTCTTCGTCGATCCCAAAGTCGCCAGCCCTGAAGCCCTGGGGGGGATGCTCGCCGAACTGGGGCCTTTGCCGTCTCAACACGACGCGATGGCCAAAGGCTGGGCCGGAATCCAAATGTTATGGGACCTCGAATTGCTTCCGGTGGTGTCGGCCGGGGTATTGTTGGCCATTCTTCGTCCAGGCTGGCAGGTTGCGGCAAGTTGGGGATTATTTATCGGGGCCGTGTTTGCCATGGGTTTGTCCGGGCGCCCCGGAATAACGCGGGTATATATTCCGCTGGTCTCGCTGCTGGTAATTGCCCCCTTCCTGGCCGGACAGGCTGGGAATTTGCGCAAACAGTTCGCGACATATGTATTACTTTTGGCGGCGGTGCTCAATATTTCGCTTGCGGGTGCAGAATCGAAAACCGTGCAGGCTTCGGCCCGTCAGATTCGTGAAGGGCTAGCCGGTTTCCCTCATGTCCGGGTAATTATCTGGGGCATAGGATTCCCTCTTGAAGATGTTTATCCGGTCCTGGGGGTCTCGTCCTCCGCAATGTCCTACCGGTTTTACGGCCTGGGCGCTTTTACCCTCGCCCCTTTCTCGGTCGCCTACGAAGAATCCGGGCAGGGGCGCGGCATGACCGATCTGCTTGTTCAAGAAACGGGCGCTCCGATTATAGCCAATGATAAGTGCCTTAGATATCTTGCGATTTATTGCAAAGAACACCTTCATGGAGAGCTAAAGGAACTGTCCGCCCAGCGGTATGGAGAGGTCTCGGTGAGTTGGCGCAGATGCGATGCAGGACAGTGAATTTAACACAGCTGCGTTGAGTGGCCACGCAAACCTTGATCGGTGGCCTCAGATTGGGCACGGACTTAATAGTCCTGACAGTTTCGTGGTGGGCAACGCTTCGCTTTTGCCCGACCTACGAGACTTAACGCAGTAGTATTAACTCCTTTTCCATGTTTATATGATTGATTTCTTCCGTATTCCTGAGGCTATGCGGGTTAAAATACGGCAGGCCGACGCACATAAAAGCTTCCCGGAAAATCGTATGAATGGGCGCGGCGTTGGTAGAGTGCTCCCGCGCCAGCCCTGCTGCTTCAAATTAAAATAAAGTGAGGGATTCACGGCAGTTATGGTGGAGGCGGCGGGAGTCGAAGCCGAGACACGGGTTAATTTGGTGACTCGCCAGATTCAGTAAAATTCAACATTTACGATAACATAGTCTTTCTTTCTGGCTGTTTTGAGTCCGTTAAAATTCGTCAAGTTTCGTCAAAATTTGTCTCGTTTGGGGAAAGTTTGGGGAAAGTGGCCGCAAAGGAAAACAAAGGGTGCAGGACACGATGACAGAGCCTCAGAAGATTCTCAGTTTTTCGGGTCTCGCTAATTTTTTTCTGTTATTCTTGTAACCTTGATGCCCTGATTTTCGTCTTGTTGATAATTCCTGCGAATCGCTTTTCACACTGAAGGAGACGACTATGGACGAAAAGATGGAGCTTTTGATTTGTCTCAGTGCATCCACCGCCGCCAACTGCGTTCCATGCTTCGATTACTATTTCAAGAAAGTAAAATCCGCCGGTATTGGAATAGATGATGTTAAGAAAACGGTTGACCTTGCCTGCAAAGTAAAAACCGGCGCGGGTATAGTGATGAAAAACAGCATCAGGGACATCACCGGCCAGGACTGGGACTCGGAGCAGGAAAAGAGCGCAAAAGCAGATTATCCATGCTGCAGATGAGAAGCGAGAGCAAGCCTCATGGAGTTTTTCGAAGTATATGATCAATACTACGGCAGGGTGAGAAAATTTATCGCCGCATGGGTCCGGGACGACTGGGCAGCCGATGATCTCACACAGGAGACCTTCATTCGGGCTGAGAAGAACCTCGATACTTTAAGAGATGAATCAAAAATCTCCTCTTGGCTTTTCAGTATCGCTCACAACATCTGCCAGGATCATTTTCGAAGCCTGCAAAGAACGTCGTCGAAAGAATGCGAAATTAGTGAAGCAAAGGAGGTGTTCAGGGAGGCAATCGTCCAGAAAAAGCTTGAGCAAGGCGAGATGAGTGCATGCGTCCAGAACGTAGTCAGGACCCTTCCCGAATCCTACCGAGACGTCATCATGCTTTTCGATATCGCGGAACTCAGCCACCGACAAATCGCCGAGATACTCGACACCACCATTGAAAATGTGAAGGTCAGGCTTCACCGTGCCAGGAAAGAATTACGCGCGCTTCTCGAAAAGAAATGCACCTTCGAAGTCGATGAAAGAGATGTGCTCGTTTGCGACCCGCTCGTCCAAATCCAGGGCGAAAAGTAACCACTCTAAGTGGGCCACTCTCATTACCAGACAAGGAGAAAGCCGTGATAGCACAGCATCTGAAGCAAAGTTTTGCCGATTTCCACAATACAGTCGTGAACAACGGAGTAATTGACCCAAGGACGACCTTGATGATTCAACTGGGAGCGGCTATGGCAGTGGGTTGCTATCCCTGAATGGAAATGCTCTCTGCAGCGGCCAGAGAAAAAGGCATTTCGGATGAGGAACTTGGAACCGTCAACGCCATCGTCATGCTCGTTTCGGCGGGAAGAGTCTTCAAACAGTATGAAGAGGTTTGTGAACAATTGTGGTGCACCACCGGGACAAAGGCCTGCTGCCGG
>DASPQK010000146.1:0-4169 GCA_035624985.1 Syntrophobacteraceae bacterium
CCTCACCTCTTTGCCTTGGACCTCATACCATCCGACGATGACGTCCGTGTCGTTGATACCACAGGGATAGGTGCGGGTAGCCTTTGGGTAATTGATATTGACGTTGAAGTCGGCGGCCTTGAAACCCTTGCCGTCCATCACGAAACCATGGAAAGTGCCTTTCTTTGGGTCTGTCCACCAGCCGGTCACCCGGCCGTTATTGTTGATGGCGAGGGGCATTGTCGCGTCCGCCGACGGGCATTTAAAGCCCTGGAAGGTCCCGTTTTTTTCCATGAAACCTCCGCCTGAATCGGTCTTACCGTAGTTCCCGACCGCCTCGCCTTCATTGTTTATGCCGCCGAAAATGGTATTTATCGCATTCGGATAGTCAATGTAGGTGAACACGTAGGGCAACGTCGCGCCGGCGGCGGGCGGCACGAGGGCGAAAAGAAACAGGACAATGGCGGCTGCTGAAAGTGCGATCGATTTCATGTCGTGTTCCTCCTCTTTAGTAATTGTCGCGAACTGCAAAATTTTTCTTCCCGCGAATGGATAAACGTGAAAGGATACTTATTTTACATCCCCTTTGGCCGGTCGCGCAATATAAACCGGGGGCGCGGGATGCGGATTTCAAACCATAAGTCGCACAGGTCCTGTTTGCCATGGAAAAACGCGCCAGAAACTCGATGCTTTGTCCCAACTGCAGATCGCTCATAAGTCTGGATGAAGAGCGTTGTCCGCACTGCGGTCTGCGAAATCCGGGATCGAGGTGGAAAAGCCTTTTCACCGGCCGGGGGTCCCTGCTAAGCCCCGAGCGGCTCATCGTAAACATTATCTGGGTGAACGCCGGCATGTATGTCTTGTCGATCCTTATCCACCCTGCTTCCATCGGTTTGTCGGCCAACCCTCTGAGCTTCCTGTCTCCCTCCGACAACAGCCTGCTGGTTCTGGGGGCGACGGGAACAATCCCCATCATCCGCCTTCATCGCTGGTGGACGCTTTTGAGCGCAGGCTGGCTGCACGGAAGCATTCTTCACATACTTTTCAACATGATCGCCCTGAGGCAGATCGGCCCGTTCATTATCCAGGAATACGGCCCCTTCAGGATGGTCTCCATTTACACCCTGAGCGGCGCCGGGGGGTTTTTCGTATCTTACCTTGCCGGGGTCCCCTTCACCATTGGCGCATCGGCTGCCGTTTGCGGGCTTATCGGCGCGGCTCTCTACTACGGAAGAAGCAGGGGCGGCGCATACGGCCAGGCGGTTTATCACCAGGTCGGCGGCTGGGCCGTAAGTATTTTCGTCTTTGGTTTCCTTATCCCCGGAATCAACAACTGGGCCCATGGCGGCGGACTGCTTTGCGGGGTGCTGGCAGGTTTTCTGCTCGGCTATAAGGAAAGATTCCAGGAAAACTATTTCCATAGACTTCTGGCGGCAATTTGCGCCCTGTCCACTTTGGGCGCTTTGCTTGCAGGAGTAGGCAGCCTGCTGTGAGCGCGAAGCGCGTTGCCCTTTGCGCAGGCGCGGGGTGCATTTCGTGCAGGTTCGACTGCGCCGGGTTGGAGGCGATAGGTTAGGGGCGGGAACCCCCAGCCCCTCATACCGAGTTCAAAGACAGCGCGGGGATGAACAGGGCGGGGATGAACAGGGCGGGGATGAACCCCGCCCCTACGGATGTCATCCCGCGTGAGGTTTTAGGTTAGCGCCTATTGGGATGAACCCCGCCGCTACGCGGGGGAGGGGGAGCGCAACGCTGTATGCCCTCCCGAAGGCAACGATTTGAACGCAGCTTGGTATAAGAAAGGGTGGAAGACGGACCAGCGGGCCTTCACCACGCAGCCTCGAAGCGGGGGTGCAGCATAAAATCGGCCAGCACCAGCAGGGTCATGGCTTCAAGGACCGGGACTATCCTTGGGATCGCCGAAAAATCGTGCCGGCCTTTGATTTCGATAAGCGCGGGTCTGCCGGCCGCGTCCACGGTGCGCTGAGGCATGGATATGGAGGGGATTGGTTTTACAGCGGCCCGCAGCACGATCTCCATTCCGGTGGAAATCCCCCCCAGAATTCCGCCGGCGTGATTTGATTCGTAGCCTTCGGCAGTTATGGGATCGTTGTTCTGACTGCCCAGCATTGAGGCCGCCCTGAATCCTTCTCCTATCTCGACGCCTTTGACGGCGCCAACGGACATGATCGCAGCCGCAAGGCGCGCGTCAAGCTTATCGAACACAGGTTCGCCAAGACCCGGCGGGCACCCCGTGGCGCGGACCTCTACGATCCCGCCCGCCGAATCTCCCTGAGCCCCGATCCGGGCAAGGCGATCGAGCATCTTTTGCGCCGCCATCGAGTCGGCGCAGTAGAGCGGATTTCTATCTATCTGGCCGGGGTCAAAGTCACGGGCTTCTATGCCTGCAAGGGCAACCGTAAAGGCCTTCACGTAAATGCCGCGCCCGGCTAAAAACTTGCGGGCCACGGCCCCTGCGGCGACTCTGGCTGCGGTCTCGCGGGCCGAACTTCTGCCTCCGCCCCGCCAGTCTCTCAGAGCGTATTTCTGTTCGTAGGTCCTGTCGGCATGGCCGGGCCGGTAGAGGTGTGAGAACTCCTCGTAGTCCTGGCTCCTGACGTCGCGATTGTATATAATGAGGCTTATGGGGGTGCCGGTAGTCAAGCCTTCGAAGACCCCGGAGAGGATTTCAACGGCGTCTTTCTCGGCCCGGGGTGAAGTAAGAGGCTTGCCGGGTCTTCTACGATCGAGGTCTTTTTGAATGTCGGCAGCGCTCAAAGGGACCCTGGGCGGGCAGCCGTCGATGACGGCTCCCAATGCCGCGCCGTGCGATTCTCCCCAGGTGGTAACCGAAAATAGTCGTCCAAAACTGTTGCCCGCCAAGATATCTCCTTTGGAGCAGGACCTCCCGCGCGAAGCGCAAGGCCAATCAACCCGCAGCCCGCACAACCTATTTTTAATATACTATTAGTGAAATTACGATTCATTATATTATAATAGAAGGGTAAGCGCAGGACTTTCCTTTCTTTCCCGGCGCCGACTTTGCGAGTGCCGGAGCCTGAGCGCTGCACTCAGTCCCGACTTGGAGTAAAGGAGATGAGTGATTATCATCCTGACTGGAGGGAAGGCGTCGAGGAGGAGGTTGAAGATCAGCTCGAACTGCCTCCCATGTTCAAAGTCCTGCTGCACAACGACGACTACACTACGATGGAATTCGTCGTTGAAGTTCTGCGGCAGGTCTTCGATAAAGACATCTCTGAGGCCACCCGGATAATGCTCCTGGTACATAAGAGCGGCCATGGCGTATGCGGGATTTTTACCGAAGAGGTAGCGGAGACTAAAGTGGAAATAGTGCACCATCTGGCCGGAAAGAGGGGTTTTCCGCTAAGGTGCTCCATGGAAGAAGCCTGATATGATCAACAAAGAACTTGAACTGACTTTTGTGGCGGCAATCAAGGAAGCAAAACAGCGGCGGCATGAATTTTTCACGTTAGAGCATATTCTTTACGCCATCCTTCATGACGCGAAGGGCAGACGCATATTGCACCAATGCGGAGCCGACCTCGATAAGCTCAAAGAGCGGCTGGAGAAGTATTTCGACGAACGATCGGAAAAACTGCCCCAGGGCATCGAGCAGGACCCGATTCAGACGCTGGCTGTACAGCGCGTGTTACAGCGGGCGCTCGTGCACGTGCAGGGAGCGGAGAAAAAGGAGGTGGACGCGGGCGACATCCTGGCGGCCATGTTCTTCGAAGACAACTCCTATGCGGTCTATTTTCTCAAATCTCAGGGAATATCGAGGCTCGATGTGCTCAGCTACATTTCGCACGGCATCTCCAAGGTCCCCGATCCTGAAGATGCGGAGTATCAGGCCCAGGAGCAGCCCAGCCCCGCAAAGCGCGGGGCCGGGGCGCTTGAAAGCTTCACGGTCAACCTGATAGAGAAAGCCCGCCAGGGTCTGATCGACCCGCTTATCGGCCGTGAAGATGAAATCTTGAGGACGCTCCAGATACTTGGCAGGCGCAGCAAGAACAACCCCGTATTTGTGGGCGACCCCGGGGTGGGCAAGACCGCCATAGCCGAAGGGCTTGCTCTGAGGATCTTTAAAAAAGAGGTCCCGCCGGCTTTCATCGACACCGAGATATTTGCTCTCGACATGGGGGCTCTTCTTGCCGGCACCAAGTTTCGTG
>DASPQK010000147.1:0-6391 GCA_035624985.1 Syntrophobacteraceae bacterium
GGCATAGCAGTATCGGCACCCATGCTCGCAGCCCAGATATGGGTTGATCACATAGTCCACGCCGGGAATCTTCGACCGGACCAGGGCGCTTTTGGCCCTTATCTGTATTACATCCATTCAATCAGGGAGATGCCGCCCGCCTGAATCAGCGGAATTGTCTTGTGGCAGGCATAGTAACACAAATTTCCCTGAAGGGGCAAGGGTGAGGTAAGCGGTAGTCCTGGCCGCTCAAGGAGATGTTCTTAGAGATTCGCTTGAGGGGTATGAAACCGGTCAAGGGTAAACAGAGATGAGAGAGGCATTGCGATAAGGTCCTGGTACGTACCTCGGATGAGCCAGCGTTGCCTTCCACCACCTGCCCCTACGGGGCGCGCCAAAAACCCCACCGTGGCGCCAGCACGGCGCCCACTGGGACCACGCAATCAGATCGACAAGGCCGGCAAAGAGGCCCAGGATTACCTCTTGAATGGCTTTCCAGACGAAAAAACCCGGTTCAGGAAGTGAGCCTTCTTTACCCCGCCACCCCCCGGAACTGAAGGGGTAAAGAAGTTCCGATGGCCATTAATAAAAATCTAACGAAGTGTCTGGAAAAAATTATGCTATTCTCTGATAGCGTGGTGTCCGTTACGCGCCGAAAGACCAAAAGTATCAATCCATGGCTCAAGGAGGGTTCGAATTAAAGATACGACGGAAGCCTTTTTTGTAACGGATACCTAAGGTAATATCCCGGAGTTTGGCAAAAGGAGAGGGGCTGTGGAGCATCACGCCGAGGTGCTAACAGGAGGTAAGTGGCATCAGCAAATCCCGAGCTGGCGGGATTTCGCGGCCATGCTGCTGATCCTGGGGATTGTGATTCTCCTTGGGATCGGCGCCCGCCAAATGGTTGCTCCCTTCGTTCCGGCCCATCCGCCCGAAATCTCCCTCTCACCGTCGCAGTTGCCGCTCTACACCCTTCGCACGGTCATTCGAATGTTGGCCGCGCTCGTGGCTTCCCTGGTATTCACCTTCACCTATGCAACGTTGGCGGCGAAGAGCCGCAGGGCCGAAATGGTCCTGATTCCAATCCTGGACGTGCTGCAATCAGTTCCGATTCTGGGCTATTTGTCCTTTACGGTCCTGTTCTTCGTCTCACTCTTTCCAGGTAATGTGCTAGGCGCAGAGCTTGCGACTATTTTTGCGATTTTCACCAGCCAAGCCTGGAACATGGCATTTAGCTTCTATCAATCGCTCAGAACCGTCCCCCATGATCTCGACGAAGCGAGCCGAAGCTTCCGCGACTCGGCTTGGCAACGCTTCTGGCGCTTAGAGGTGCCTTTCGCCATGCCCGGACTTATCTGGAACATGATGATGTCAATGTCGGGTGGTTGGTTCTTTGTCGTGGCGGCCGAAGCCATCTCGGTTGGGGACTTCAAGATCGCCCTTCCCGGTGTTGGCTCCTATGTTGCCCGTGCCATAGAGCAACGCGATTTAGGCGCCATTGGCTGGGCGATCGCCGCAATGACGATTGCCATCGTCATTTACGATCAACTGCTGTTTCGGCCAATGGTCGCGTGGGCGGACAAATTCCGGTTCGAGCAGACTGCTGCTCAGACGGTGCCAAAAAGTTGGGTGCTGGAGCTTTTTCGCCGCTCAAGGCTGATGAAGGGCCTCAGTGAACCGGTCGGGATGACCCTTTATCGAGCGGCGCGGTTTCCGCTTGTTCTTCCTGGACGCCTTCCCCGCTGGTCGCCGCCCCGCCGCGCCGTCGATGTAATTTGGTACGCCCTCCTCCTGGCCGGCATCGCTTATGTCAGCTGGATGATCCTGCAGTATGCCAGATCGGCGCTCTCCTGGGATGATGTGAGAACTGCTGCGAGCGATGGCATTCTAACGTTAGCGCGTGTGGTGGTCCTCATCGCAATTGCGTCAATAGTCTGGGTCCCCATCGGCGTTGCGGTGGGACTGAGGCCAAAGCTGACGGAGATAATCCAACCCATCGCGCAATTTCTCGCGGCATTTCCAGCTAACCTCTTATTTCCATTAGCGGTCTACTTAATCATACGGTTCCACCTCTCGACCGAGATCTGGCTAAGCCCTTTGATGATCCTGGGCGCTCAGTGGTATATCCTTTTCAACGTCATTGCCGGTGCCACCGCCTTTCCCAGCGATTTTAGGGAGGCTGCCGCCAGTTTTCGTGTTAGGCCGTGGCACTGGTGGCGGTATGTTATGCTGCCTGGAATCTTTCCCTACTACGTCACAGGAGCGCTCACCGCCGCAGGTGGTGCCTGGAACGCCAGCATCGTTTCGGAGGCCGTTAGATGGGGATCGACAAAGTTGAGTGCGTCGGGATTGGGTGCCTATATTGCCCAGATGACGGAAGCCGGAGATTACCCGCGGATCGCGCTGGGCATCGCCGTCATGTCGATGCTGGTCATCATTATGAACCGCCTGTTGTGGCGGCCACTCTACCGTTTCGCCGAACTTCGTACGCGGCTGGATTGAAGGAGAGTATGGAGAAACAAAAAGAGCCGGCTATCGTTGAGTTTCACAAGGTCTGCAAAGCCTACGTCAAACCTTCCGGCGAACCGCTGCCTGTGCTCAAAGACATCGATATATACCTCACGGAAGGTGAAATCCTCGGCGTTCTTGGCCGCTCCGGGTGCGGAAAATCGACGCTGTTGCGCATCACTGGCGGCCTCATCGAGCCGACCTCGGGCCAGGTGCTCTATCGAGGGGTTCCGCTTGTCAGTCCTGCCGAAGGCATCGCCATGGTGTTTCAAACCTTCGCCTTGTATCCATGGCTAACCGTCCTCGGCAATGTCGAGCTTGGCCTAGATGCACTCGGACTGCCGGTGGACGAGGCGCGGCAGCGGGCAAACACCGCCATCGACCTCATCGGCCTCGATGGCTTTCAATCCGCTTACCCTCGTGAGCTTTCGGGCGGCATGCGCCAGCGGGTCGGCTTTGCCAGGGCCATCGTCAGCCGCCCCACCTTACTCCTGATGGATGAGCCGTTTTCGGCCCTCGATGTCCTGACAGCCGAAACGCTGCGGACCGACTTCCTGGACCTTTGGACCACACACCAACTGCCCACCAAGGCTGTGCTCATGGTGACGCACAACATTGAAGAGGCGGTTCTGATGTGCGACCGGATTCTTGTCCTCGGTTCAAATCCTGGACACATCGCGGCCGAGGTCCCGGTATCCTTGCCGCAGCCGCGCAACCGGCTCGATGCCGCATTCCATGCCATCGTGGACGAGATCTATTCAATCCTTACCTCCCGCATGACCGAGGCGATAGCCACCCAAAGTCAAGTCCATAGCGGGCTTATGCAAATTCTGTCACCCATCTCAATCAGCCGGATTGCTGGTTTCGTCGAAACTCTGTCCGCACCGCCTTACGAAGGGCATGCCGAGCTGTCCAAGATTGCCAGGCCCCTTGCCCTTGAAGTCAATGATCTTTTCCCGATTGCGGCAGCTCTGCACATCCTTGAATTTGCCGAGCTTAAGGGGGGTAGTATCAAATTGACCGCCGCCGGACGCGTCTTCGTTGAAAGCGGCACAGAGGAACGCAAGCAACTGTTCCGAGAGCATCTCGTTCGTTTCGTTCCTCTCGCCGCTCACATTCGTCAGGTGCTTGAGGAGCGGGCGAGTCATGAAGCACCGCGGGAGCGGTTCGAGTTCGAACTCCAGGATCATCTGAACCAGATGGAGGCCGCCACCACCCTGAGTGCCGTCATCGACTGGGGGCGGTATGCTGAATTGTTCACCTACGATGACCGGAGGCAGACTTTTGGCTTGGACCACTTTTTCCAGAAGTGAAGAGATAGAGGGTCCGGACCTTCCTGGCTGGTCCGCAACCAAAAATTGCCTATAGGCCCATGGCCTTACCAGCCTCATGGGCCGCTAAAGGCGATTATCACCGCAGACCAGCCGTCCTATCAACTCGGAATTCCGCCCTCAACTCTGGAATCGAAGATCAAATCCCCCAAAATCAAAAACCCCTCTTCAAAATCACCTTATCTCAACGCCTCATTATTTTTCAGCACGTTGCAGGCACAGGAAAGAAGCTGCACTAACCCCGCGTTTTAGAAATCAAATAAATTTTCACGAATTATCGCTATTTTTCGAAGATTCGAGAGATGAAAATTTTTTGCCATCTTATATTTTCAAAAATTTCAATGACTTACAAATGGCATTCGTATTGCATATATACTGATTCAAAGACTCCTAATGGCAGGAAGGCATGGAATGAAAAAGCAGCTGGAATTTCTAATTAGGGAAAGCCTTATGGCCCGGTATCAGAAATTGGAGGTAGTAGGGGAAGAGGTGGAAGAATACCCGAATGAAAGGTCAGAAGGGGGGTGAAATAGCATGGATCTCTATGAAGAAATTAAGATGTATTTACTGGGGTTATCCTGGGTTGGACTTGTATTAGGTATAGCTGTTCTCTTGCATTTAAAGGCATGATAATGCAAGAACAGGAAGCTATAGCCTTTCACATTTCCTCCCCGGGAAGCTTTGCTCCGGCCGAAAAAGGTCAGATTTTAAGGCGGAGAGCCATGGCCTGGTATGATGACGGGCAAATTTGGCTTGGCCCAACGTTCTTGGTAGGAGGCGTGGCAGGGATGGCTCACAGATGACCGCATCGACCCCCGGGCCTTGGCGGAAAGCATCTCCTTTAGAAAGGATGGATCATGAATAGTTGGAACGGCGAACTGCAATTCTACGGGATGGGGAGTTATGTTCCTGTTCCCAGGCTTGCGGTCGTGGTCGTATTAGTAAAACCCCATGAGACCAAGGAACAGGCCTGGAGGCGTCATCTCACTGAAAATCCTCAAGACCACTGTGCGGAAGTTAAGATATTCCATTTTGAATATCATAACTTTGCCTAGGCCTTGTCTCATGTCGAAATGAAGGAGCGGAGACCGGGGACAATTCCATTCATTGTTGACTGATTATCGGTATTATTTTCTACATCGATTTGAATGCTTAGCCATTGTGGCAATCAAAATATCTTGGCAATGGCTTTTTTTATTGGTTCACTACAGCCGCCAAAAAGATAGCCGCGATTGTGAAGACAACCGGTAAACCACGAGAAAAAAGAACTACCCTCATTGTTGGTTCCCCCCCGGTTTCTTCTTACCGCGAATCAGGGTCTCGGGATGCTGCTCCAAATAATCGGCCAACTCCCGAATAGACCGGCTCATGGCAGAAATTTCATTCAGGGTATTTCTCAAATCTACAACCAACGGTGAGTCTTCGGAAACAACATCTCTCAACGAAGACAGGGTTTTATCCAAACTGTTAGCCACCCCTCCCACCCGACCGTCTAGATTACGGGCCAGCTTGCCGATATCTTTGACGGTCTTTTTCGTGTCTTCCGCCAGCGGATCCACCTGGCGATCCAATCGGTTGACAAGTTTGCGGGCGTCCCGCAGCGTCTCTTTGAGCCCCCGGATGCTGGCGGCAAGGTCCGGATTGTTGGCGAGCTTGGCAATGCCGTCCAGGGCCGATTCCAATTTCTTTTGTACTGCCTCGAGATCAAGCTTATCAAGGGCTCGGGCCAGCTTTGAGGTGGCGGAGGGGATGGTTGGGATCTCTGTATAGCGCTTATTTATGTTCTTCAGATTAACCGGGGTGTCAGGATAAAAATCAACTTCGATCAATAGTTTCCCGGTAATTAAACTCTGGACGGATAGAAAACCCCGAAGGCCTCTTTCGATGAGCCGAGGCATATATTTTTCTGGATCCACGAGCTGGCCTGCTACCACAACCTGGAAGCGATCCAACCCGATTTCGATGATAACCGGAATGTTAGTTTGTTGTTTAACAGGGTCTGCGACGATAGTAATGCTTACCACAGACCCTACTGGAACGCCCTCGAAAAGCACTGGTGAGCCAACATCCAGTCCCTTGATTGATTCATCGAAGTACAAAACAAATTTTTGAGTTTTCTTGAAGAATTTGCCGGATCCTAACACCGCCACGCTAACGGCCAGGATGATCAGTGAGATGAACACGAAAACCCCGATCAACCTTCTATTTGCTTGCTTAGCCATCTGGGTCATTCCTATCGCTTAAGATTTCTCACCACGGGTCAAAAACAGGAGCAAATTGGGATCCTGGCTTTCGGCCAAGAGCTTTTTCGGGTTGCCCATAGCCGTCATGGTGCGTTTGGAGGCGTCCAAAAAAACGGAATTGCTGCCTATGGTAAATATGCTGGCCAATTCATGACTTACCACTACCATAGTAGTGCCGAGGCTGTCATTCAGCTCGAGGATCAGGTCGTCTAAACGGCGGGAGCTTACCGGATCCAACCCGGCGGAAGGCTCATCGAAAAACAGGATCTCCGGATCCAGGGCCATGGCCCGGGCGATACCGGCCCGTTTTTGCATCCCGCCGCTGATCTC
>DASPQK010000148.1:0-7251 GCA_035624985.1 Syntrophobacteraceae bacterium
CAGCTTCACGCCCCTCCGTCTCCGCACCATCATCCGTCTTCACGTGAGAAAAGTTTTTTTGCTTTCGACTTCATTTTTATCTTGACTTCACTTCTTATAATGAAGTACAATGCAGCCCGGAATTTACGGCCACAACCTTCACAAACTCGGCAAATCTCTCATCAGGCGACCGAACGAGGGGCCCGCAGATGAATAAAATACTCATATCCTCCTGTTTTCATAGCAGATTTCCAATCATTGCCGCTGTTATCCGCTGTTATTTCACCCGAGAAAATCGAAAACTAATAAGAAAATCAACCGGTTGCCGGTCCGGAACGCTGAAATCCTCTGTAATTACAGCGAATACAGCGGCAACCCCCTTGGAACGAAGGGCGGGCTTTCGGTCAGCCGTCCCTGACGGAAAGCTTCTCTTAAGGCCGTGCCACCCTTGCAGCCCAAAAGAGATGACCCGCCCGGTCCATTGTTATCCCTCCTCAATGCGTTGTCCCTCCTCAATGCGTTTGCAGATGTTGTCCCGTTCAGGTAGAATGATCCAATCGCGCGGCCCGTCGCCGGGCCTGCCGAAATTTCGCTCGATTACAGGAGGTGCGGAAAGCCGATGCTCCAAGAAAAGTCATTGATCCAGGGCATACTTCGATCGGGAGACAGGGACATAAGCAGGGGCCCCGAATATGTGCGCGACTTCTTCAACACCTACGGCGTGAAACGTTATGCCGTGCTCGCCGACCACACTTCGGCGCTCGAAGACCTGCCGGACCTCGGTGGCTTCGATCTGTGCGGCTTCTATACTTTTGACATCAACCTCGTCGGCTCGAAACTTGCCGGGCAGGAAGTTCAGTTGATGAAAAGCTTCGGCCCGGTGCCGTCCTGCGACGGCTGGCTGGTCCTGTCCACCCTGCGGGCGGCGGTGTTCGCCCTGAATCATGCCCTGATGGAGACGGGCAACCAGGGACAGGTTATTTGCAGGCTCTATGGAGGCCAGACTACCTCCATCGGCACCTACATGGATTTTTTTTCGGGCGAGACCGAAACGCTGGTCCAGATCAGCAACTACTTCGACCGCAAATACAGGACGCTTTTTCCGCTCGATCTTCGCTACACGATAAGGGAATGCGACGGGACCGTCCGGGCAGCCGGCCAGCGTATCATCCCGCCTGGCGGGTTGACCGTGGTCGACAGCAGGGACCTCGATCTCGGTCAATTCGAAGGATACATGCGGGTGATGGTCGAAGTGGAAAGCCTCCAGTCCCGGATCCAGCCCTTCATGCATTACTGGGCGGACTACATCAGCGAGGCCGGCCTTTGCCGCAATCACCAGTCGGGCTGGGACCCCTGGGCGCCAAATGTGATTTTCGCGCGGGGCTATATGCCCGTCGAGCCGGACCTGGACCTCACTCTCTCATTTTGGAACGACAACGACGTGGAGTCCCACCCGAGAATCCTTTTGCATTTCAACCGGGACGGCGAGGAAAAAGCCATAGAAAGACCTGCCGCCGCGGTAGCGCCCAGGCAGATGTCCTACCAGAATATATCCGAGCTTTTCAGGGACGTGTCGCTGGAAGGAGTGAACAGCGCTTTTTACCTGATCACCACCGATACGCCGCTCCACCGTCCCAACTACTACATTCATCCCAAAGGGACGAAGCAATACATCAACACTAGCCATCAGACCGGCTCCGATGCCTGCCACTGGGCCGTCCCCGCCGCAGCCGACTGCTATCAGGCCGGCTACCTCCGGATGCTCGAAAAATTCGACGCCGACCCGTGGGTCATCCAGTTCCCAATGCTCGATAAACGATTTGAAATCGACACTTATCTCGGCCTGCTCTCTTCCACATTTTGCAAAATGAACGATTTCACATTTATCTTCAGAAACTCGAAGGGCGAGGTGGTGTTCACCAAGGACGAGACTATCGACGGCCGCAGCCCGCAGTTTTTGAACCTCCAGGATTACGCCCGGCTGCACGGCGTTGCGATAGATTCCGGACTCTTCGGACTTGCGCCCCGAAAAGGGCTGAAAGAAGTGCCTCGGCGCGCGATCAGCATAGTGGGATTCAAGCACTGGGACTACCCTTACGTCTGCACCGCGCCTGCCAGCGGCTACGAAGACCCGAATCTTCCCTTCTACATCGACAAACTCAACCCCATGTGTCACCAGTACGATTACAGCCCCGTTCAGGTTACGGACAGGTTCGGCCCCTGCATAGTTTCAGAGGAATATGACACGCTCTACATCGTGACCAATTGTTCGCTCTGGAAGCACTACGACAGGCAATGCGAATATAAGGTCGAAATCATAGACCCCGGGGGAAAGATGTATTGCCTGTATCGAAAGATCCCCCCACAGAGCTTTGACGCGTTCTGGCTGAGCGAACTGCTTGCCGATGAAGGCATTCCGGCTCAAAGCGTCTACTTCACTCTGTGGGAAAGAAGCAACGACACGCTTCTCATCAGCTACCATTTTACGTATCGCAGGCGCGATCACGCCATGAGCGCGGACGATACGTTTGGAGGCGTATTGATGATGGAGCCGCTTCTGTTCGACAGGACCTCCGAGGGTGTTTTCGTGCCGGCGGGAGATACCCCGGTGAGGAATTATATACAGGTGAAGAGGTGATATGGGGGTGAACAGTGAGCGGAAACGGTGGGTTTCATACCAGGTTGCCGCCAAAGCAAAGCAGCAAAAAAGCGCGGGGGAATGATTCCCCCGCACCCCCCAGGATTTCGGCCAAACGCGCAAGCGCGTGAGGCCGAGCGCTCGGCGCTGACAGCGACCGGCCACGCGTCGCCTAGCCGCCGCCGCAGCGCCAAAGTGAGCCGCGCAGCGGCGAAGGGGGGGTGAGTGCTCCCCACGTTCTTTAGCATCTTATTTTACTCGTATGAACACAACTTCGTATCAGCCCCCACCTGCCCCCGCTTCACCCATCCTTGGGGTGGCCTGATACGGAGTTGCGTTCAATATTGGGCGGGGGTAAACCCCGCCGCTACGTAGGGGAGGGCTTTACGCCCTCCCGAAGGCAACCAATTGAACGCAACCTGGCCTGAGAAATCTTCACGCCCCACTGTCACTGGCAGTCCAGGACACCACGGGCGGCAAAAGAATCGACTGTGGGTTGGTGGCCGCAGCGATCGCCGGAATGTTATTCAGGAAGTGGCAGCATAAGCCGAAAGCTGCCGCCTCGAAGGCGGCTTCGCCCATTCTGAACGCTACGGTTACATCCCCGTTGGCGTTCAATGTGACCTTCATTTCGCGACAGCCGGCGGGAACCTGCGTTACCGCCACCGCGAGAGCCTTGCGCCCGCCGACCAGGTGGAACCATCGCTGCCGCAGGCACTCTTCGGTCGTTTGGGCTTCCCCTATATAGTCGGTCCTTTCCCCGGATGCGATTGACCAACTCACCGGTCCGGAACGCGAAAGCCTGCTGTGCCAGGTTATCTCCGGGCGGGTTTCAACGTTTAGGCTTCCGTAAATTCCGCCGCCCACTCCGAAATCACACGTTATAACGGACGAGGAAATCGTCGTCGGCAGGTTGAAGACCAGTTCGTCATCGGGCTGGGTCTGTGAAAGCGAGTGTGTCAGCATGACCCAGGATTTATAGGCGGTTGTCTCCAAAAGCGTTTGAGCCCGGCAGCCGTCCGGATATTGTCCCGCCGCACTCACGCGCGCGCTGAGAGGAAATCCGGCGGCGAACGCCGAAACTCCTTCAAGAAGGGCCCGCCGCCCGTTGCGGCTGAAGGTGGCCGGCGCACGCAAGTGCTGTTCCGAATCATACTCTACCTCATGAAGAGTTCCGCTCCGGTCGAATTCAGTCGAGAAGCGCCGCTGGCTGCATCTAAACCGCCTTTCTTCTTCCACCGTGCGCAGAGGATCGTCCAAAGCGGCGGACGCGTCGATGGTAAAATCCCCTCTGCCCTCCTTTCCCAGGGGGGCAAATTCGGGCCGTGCCGAGAAGAGCTTTAGTTCCAGTTCCTCGAAGGGAGAAAGCGAGACCGCGAAATCGAGTCTTCTGTCCTGGTCCGGGTTGACTGCGCCCGGGGTAACCTGGAGCGGAATTTGGCGGTCGTCGGGCGTAATGAGCACGGCGGCCGGACCTCCGTCATGGCAGTCAGCCGGGTCAAGTATCGTTGCAGGGATTTCCACCGAAACGGGGTAAAGGAACCTTCGGATTCCGTGAGTTTCACGAATGCGGACATGCCCAAGAAAACTCATCGGCTCGGCTCCTCCCCGGAGGCTTTCCTGTAGATGGCCGCGATCCTGTCGACCGTAAACCGGGCCGCCCCTTTATTGTTTTCAAAAACCGAATAGGCCGCCTGTCCCAACGTATTTCGCAGATCCTCATCTTCGAGCAGTGACACGAATGCGGCCGTCAGCTCATCGATCTGTGCTTCCCTGTGCGACTGGACCGCCTGGATTTGCCTAACGGCGCCGCGGTCGCGAAAGTCCGTTGCGATCTGCCGGAAGTTTTCCATTGAAGGTCCGATTACAATGGGCTTGGCATACCATGCCGGCTCGAGAATGCTTTGCCCGCCGTGCGGGATCAGTGTTCCGCCCACGAAGGCGACCGTGGCGAACCCGTAGGCCGTAGCGAGTTCCCCGATCGTATCCAGCACCAATATTTGCGCCTCGCCGGCCGTTTTATTATCCTCGGAGCGGCGCTTGACCGCAAAACCCTCGCGGACCGCTAAAGCGGCAACCGCGTCGAAGCGTTCGGGATGCCTTGGGGCCAGGAGAAGCCTGGTTTTTTCGAGTCCAGGTCTGAGCCTTACCCGGCGCAGCGTCTCGATCAGGACCTGTTCCTCCCCCTCATGGGTGCTTCCGGCTACGATAAGGTGCCCGCCTCCTGATGAAAGCCCAAACGATTCGTCCATCGACTGAGCCACTTCCTCCCTCATTTCCTGTTCCACGAGTTCTTTGTCGTATTTGATGTTGCCGCTTACGATGACCTTATCGGGCGGAGCGCCTATCCTGCGGATGCGCTCTGCGTCGTCTTCGGATTTCATCAACAGCAGATGGTAGTTGGCAAACACGCTGCGCAGCACGGGACGGACCAGGCGGTAGAGCCGAAAAGACTTGGGAGAAATGCGGCCGTTGGCCATTATGACCGGGACGCCGCGCAGGTGCGCCTGGCGTAAAAGGTTCGGCCAGATCTCGGTGTCGATGATCACGATGACCGTTGGCCCGATCCAGTTCAGAAAGCGCCGGCAAACTGATGCCAGGTCGACCGGAAGATAGAAGATATTGCCCGGACCGTATGCTGAAAACCGCTGCCGGGCCATTGCCTGGCCGGTCTTGGTTATGGTCGAGAAGACGAATCGGGCTTCCGGAAAGCGAACGTGAAGCTCGCTTGCCAGCGGCTGGATGCTCAGGGTTTCACCCACCGAACACGAATGGAACCAAAAGGTCGGTCGTCCGTCCGAACGCAGGCTCTCCGGAAGTCGGCCAAACCGTTGGGTGAAGCCTTGAAGGTACTTCCCGTAACGCAGCGCCCTGTACAGGAAAACCGGCAGCATTAAAACGATCCAGGTGATCAGAAGCAGGCTGTACAATAAATACATTTGCCTCTACCCGCGTTCGGCCCCTGAGAGCAGAAGCCTTACCCGCTCGAGATCGGCCTCGGTGTCAACTCCCACAGTGTCATAAGGAGTCTCCACAACATAAATTGCGACCCCGTTCTCCAGGAAGCGCAGTTGCTCGAGCTTCTCCGCCGACTCCAATGATGATTCCGTAAGCGAGTGGAAAAGGGTTAGCGCCGCCCTCGTATAGGCATAAATTCCTATGTGCTTGTAACGTTTGACGGCCCCGGCGCCGTCTCTGTCGAAAGGAATCGGGCACCGCGAAAAATAGAGCGCTCGTCCGCGATCGTCGGTCACCACCTTCACATTGTTGGGATCCTGTGCAGCCGCCTCATCAACGGCAACCTTCAGGGTCGCCACCTGAACCCGCGCATCCGGTGTCAGAAACGGCGACACGATGGCCTCGATATGTTCGGGGCGCAGCGTCGGTTCGTCTCCCTGGATATTGATGTAGATGTCGGCATCGACCCGCTCCATTACCTCCCTCAGCCGGTCGGTCCCCGAAGGATGCCGGCCTGTGAGCATGACGGGTATCCCTTCCCGCTCGCAAAACTGCAAAACCCTTTCGCTGTCCGTAGCTACCAGCAGATCCGCCAGCAGCCGCGATTTACGGGCGTTCCTATAAACCCAGTAGAGCATCGGTTTGCCTGCTATATCGCGCAAGACCTTGCCGGGAAGACGGGTGGAATCGTAGCGCGCAGGTATCACTCCCAGTATTTTCGGAATATCGCTCATCTTCAAAAAGGTCTCCAGGATTGCATGATACGGGCCTTTCCGCAGGTCCCGCGCGCCCCGCCTTGGGCGAAACATACCTGATAACATGTTTCTACTACCGATTCCGTAGAGGTGTCAAAAGAATATGGATAATTTACTTTTACCCGCAGTCGCCCGTGTTATAGTAGATGCACTGGCAATGACGGGAGGTTTTTGTGCGGGCCGGGACAGCACACATCGGCGATTCGACCGGCTTTAATCTGCCTTCTGGATACGGTAGTCTTTGTTAACCCACCGGACACCTTCGGGAAATGTGACATTCATGAAAAACCGGCAACTAAATTCGATTCTGCAGGCGGCGGAAAACGATCAACCGATATATGAGGACCTTGCGCTTTGTGTTTTGCAATCCTCCGTCGTCGATATACCGCAGATTTTTGCGGCAGCGAGCATGGTCCGACATAGATATTTTGGAAACTCGGTGCGGCTGTGTTCGATTTTGAACGCGCAAAGCGGGGCGTGTCCGGAGGATTGCGCGTTTTGCGCCCAGGCGTCTTGCCACGACACCGGGGTCGAGGTCCGCCCGCTTTGCTCGAAAGAAGCGATGGTCGACGCGTTTGATAAAGCCGCCGAACTTCCCATCACCCACTTTGGCGTGGTCACAAGCGGCTGCGCGCTTTCGGCAGATGGAGTTGAGCGCGTGTGCAGCGCGGTGAGGGAAAACCCGCGTGCGCTCCCAAATTGGTGTGCTTCACTCGGATGTCTGGACTACGACCAACTGTGCGCATTGAAAGATGCGGGGCTAAGGAGATTTCATCATAACCTGGAGACTGCGGAGAGCTTTTTCCCGCAAATTTGTACCACTCATAGCTGGCAGATGCGGCTGGATACGGTCCGGAACGCAAAAAACGCCGGCTTGGAGGTATGCTGCGGAGGCATCTTCGGCCTTGGAGAATCGCTGGA
>DASPQK010000149.1:0-8377 GCA_035624985.1 Syntrophobacteraceae bacterium
CGAAGGGCTGGGACGAGGCGCTGGAGTCAGCAACGGCCTCAAACGCTTGATGAATTTCTGGTTATCCTCTTGCTCCTGCGAAGGTGCGCTCTCATTTGAGGCGACAGCCTGTTTCGGTTTGTGTTTGACCTTTCGAGGGACATCGTTTTTGGGTTCCGGTGGTGGCGGCGGCAAATTCACCGGATAATACCGAGGCAGCTCGGATAGATCGGGACGCCGTGTTTGTTGCAAGATGTCCAGGGCGCTTGGTTGTGAGGCGGCAACATTCGGTTGCGCGCTCGTGGGCGCATTACCGGGCGGAGCCTTTACGTCACCCGCAGGCGTAGCGGCATTGGCGCCTGGAGCGAATTGCCCAAGGCCCGCATCAGATGAGGGCCTCTCTGGGGGAGGGGCCGAAGCGGTAGGGCTGCCGCCTGGATAGGACCCATCCGGAGAGGAGGGACCATGGGGCGGCGGCGCCCCAGAGGTCGTTTGCGCAACTTCCGGTTGCGCGGTAACTGTGGGCTCAGGGCCTGTCGGCAGGGGCCCCGCTTTCTTCCAATTGTGAGAGTACAGAAACCCTGCTGCACAGAGTAGCGCCAGAGAGATCGCACAAGCCGTCAACATTGTCCGCGACCTGCGTTTCACTTTTTCCTGCTTATCGGCAGTCCCGGTGGACGAGACTGGTTGGGGAACAGGTTCGCCCGTGCCGATCTTTACGGCCTGGATGTGCTTTGGCGGGGAAATGCCGGTGGGAGTCTCCCACGCCCAGGGCGCTCTAACGGTCCTGTGAGCCGACGGCAGTCCGTCAGCGTTAGAAACACCCGAGAGTGCCACCGCCTTCCTGAATTCCTCCACAGAAGCGGGCCTGTGATTGATGTTGAGACTCAAGGAGGCCGACACAATGTCATCGATCATGGCCGGAATATCGGGGACAATCTCGGAGACCGGCCTAAGCTCTTTGCCGGCCACCCGCTCATGCGCCGGTGGTGGGACCTGTCCAGATAACAAATAATAAAAAGTGGCGCCAAGCGCATAGATATCCGAGCGCTCGTCGGTTCCGGTCCCCAGCACCTGTTCGGGGGGACTGAATCCATGCGACACAGCTCGAGCCGAGACCCTGGTCGAGATTGAGGATGTCGATTGTTTGGCGATGCCGAAGTCGACAAGCATTATGCGCTCATTGTCATCCAGAAGGATATTGTCCGGCTTCAGATCTCGATGGACGACAGGGGGATTTTGTGCATGCAGATAGATGAGAACGTCGCACAGCTGCGTCATCAGGGGAAGCAAATTCGGCAGAGGGACACGCCCTCCCATCCGTCGGCATTCCTCTTCCAGCGTGCGCGTTCCCCCGAATTCGAGTATCAGATAAATCATGCCGTCACAAAAGCAGCGGTCGACAATGTCGGGGATTGAAGGATGGTGCAATTGGCTGAGAAGGTTAGCTTCAAGTTCATCGAAAAGCAGATCGGGGACTTCTTTGAGCGCCCTTCGCTTCCCTTTGAGCTTGATGTCTTCAGCGAGATAAGTTGCGCCAAAGCCTCCTTTCCCAAGGACATTCTCAATGCGATAGCGGTCCTGGATGACGTCCCCCGGCGACCTGAGGTACCCTAAAACACCTCGAATTGCCCCATTGGGAGCAAAGTCAGGGTAAGCCATTTCAAAATTGCAGGTGGGGCAATGGTACTCCCTAATCCTCAGAGTATTTTCGTCAGTTTTGGTCTTGCACTTTCCGCATGCATGAAATTTGAGAGGCGGAGTTGCTTCACCTAAACCAATTTGCATGATTCACCTCATCTGCCTTTGATATCCTTGACTTTCAGCCCAACAAGCGCAGCAACTACGAACGCCACGGCTAGGCAAGCAGTGGCGGCGAGGTTGGTATGCAAGGTCCCTTCTGTCGGCGCGAGCGAGGCCAGATCTCTGGACAGTGTTGTCTTCATCGCATCAAAGGAGCTGAAGGCGATTATTGCGACCTGGGCGATCGCTGCTCCGACCCTCCCAAGATGGACAATGAAGTTTGAGAGAATAACCTGAGGTATTAGTAATATAGGGACCAAAGCCACCGCTTTATCATTGGAATCAACGAGAGTGCTGACTGAAAGCCCCATGCACGTGGCTGCCATAGCGGCCAGGAACAAGGCCGAGAGCCTGGTGATAAAGTCGCCGGACCAGGAAATTAGAGAGGTTACTATGCCAAGGAGAGCAAGGCATTGCACCATACACATGACTGAAAGAGGGATCAGTTTGCTTGCCAGGTATGGTCCGATTGCCAAATTGACGGCACGCTCCCGCAGATAGATCGGCAGTTCCTTAACTACCTCCCTGGTCGAATTCAGGCACCCGCACCAGATGGCCGACAAAACCAGGATGAAACTGACCTGGCTTTCGGAAACCGCGCGTGCTTGCGGAGAACCGGAGATGTCAAACACGATTCCAACGAGGACGCCAACTAGAGGGGCCTGTAACAACAATATGGCAAGGTTTCTGCGGTCAGCCAAAAGGAGGTTGGTGTATCGCCTCAGCAGCGTAACCGACTGAGACAAATACGACCCTGACCGTCTGTTCGAGGGAACGTGGACTTGTCGATTCCGGAGCGAATTATGGCCAGTCTCTGAGACGGAGGACCGGTTTTTTATGTAATCGGCATAGTGTGAAGATTCGCGGAATTTTTCGGCCCAGTAATCTCTAGTGTTATTCTCGATCAATTCGTAGACATGGGAGAGCCTGCAAATGCCAAAATAGCCGGGTGCATCCTGCGGCGGACCGTAATAGATCATTTTGCCGTGATGGAGAAGCAGAATCAAATCGCATCCGTCAATATTTTCCAGGGAATGTGTTATGCATATGATGGTTTTTTGTTGAGCAGCCAGTTCAGCGAGCAATTGCATTATTTTCTTGTCGGTGCCTGCATCGAGTCCGCTGGTTACTTCATCGACGAACAATATGTTCGGGTTAGCGATCAATTCCACGGCCAGATTGACTCTTTTCATCTGCCCACCGCTAAGTGGAGAAGGGGTATCGATGGGAGATAGAGCTTTATCGCTAAGGCCGACCTGCTTCAGTACACGGGAAATATGAAAATCGATTTCGTCGCTTGAAGTGTCCGGAGGAAGGCGCAGTCGCGCAGTATACCGCAGAGCGTTTCTGAGGCTGATCTTGCGGTGTACAATATCCTGTTGAGGCACATAGCCGATGACAGACCGGAAGATGTCGAAAGCTGTATAAAAATCTATTCCGTTGTAAAGCACCCAGCCAGTCGTGGCAGGTCGGCGTCCATTTAAGGCATCGAGCAGCGTAGATTTGCCGGAGCCACTGGTCCCAAAAATCCCAACAAACTCACCCGGCTCGACGATCAGATCGATGTCTTTCAATAGAAACCGGGTTTGACCGTTTGCACGATCGCGAACTTGCTTTGCCAGTTTGTGGGCTTCAAGGCGTATGAAACCCTTTGATCCGGCAGGTTCCAAGGCGTCGCCGGTAAATGCGAAAGAATAAGCGGCTATCTGGACTTTGTCGCCGCGCTCAAGACGGACATGCCCGGCAATCCTTCGCCCGTTAAGGAAAGTGCCGTTGGTGCTGTCGAAGTCAAACAACTCTGTGACGCCATTTTCATGCAAAAGGCCGGCATGCCGGCGTGAGACCATAGGACATGGGATTTCCAGGTCGCAACCCGGGAGGCGACCCACTGTTATGAATTGACGAGGTTCGCGACAGGCGGGAGGCGATAGAGGTTCAGGATGACTGACATCGGATTTGGCAACCGCATCGTCGGTGATTCTTATATGAAGGAAAACCGAACCGATGGCCAGCCAATCGCCGTCTCCGACAGGCGTGGAGGCATACGCCGGCTTGCCGTTGACGGTCAAAGGAGCATTGGCTATCGGTTCCACATGCAGGTTAGCTACATTCCCGAAAATACGTGCATGCCGGCTGGATACTCCGTCGCCTTCCACAGGGATATCTCCGTGCGTTCCAATCGCAAGCACTTGATGGGAAGCCCAGGCAACCGAGATTTTCTTCCCTGTTGGGCGACACCGAAATTCAACCAGCATTGAACTGTCCGTTAGCTATCCATCCGTCGCAGGCCCATGGGAGAGAAGAAAATTCAGTTCGGTAACGATACCGAATTATCGAAGCACTGATGCAAACCTGACGAACTCATGTGACAAGCATGCATATCGCGCTTTTAAAACTGGTCAGATGATTATCCGTTGGGTCGGCGCCTGCATTGCAGAACCTTGATACATGGCAATCCTTGTGCCAGCGAGGGCCCTTCTTTCGGTCCATGTCTAAGTAGCGAAAAGGACAAGCAAAACGGAGTATTATCAGACGCTGTCCCACTGAGAAGCGAGGCAAAATGCCACGTCATAAGGATTTGAGAGGGAAATGGTGCGGCGTTTTCTCCCGGCACAGGAATCGGCGTCTGGTCCTGATGCCATATGAGGGGAGGGAGTCTATCGGGATGCGATCTATCTGAGGCTCTTCCTAAAGCTTTCGCATAAGGCTGCGGTATGATATTATCTAACCAATCTTGACCGATTTGACCGAAGGAGCTGTGTTGCGCATCGTTTGCTGAAGGACTTTGCTAAGGTGGCCTCCAGATTCGCAGTGTTGCTGATCGATGATAATGAAGTTTTTCTCAAGCAGTTTCCTCCAGTCGTGGCGGCCAGTGGGAACATAGAGGTGATTGCCCTGAATTCCCCCCGGCGAGCCTTTGAGGTGCTGGAGGCACGCCCTATAGACCTCATTATTTCGGATATCCAGATGCCGGGGATGAGCGGCCTGGAGTTCTTCTCCCGGGTACAGGAACTCTACCCGGAGATACCTGTAATTTTTATCACTGCTTATGGTTCTACGGCCCAGGCGGTTAATCTCGTCAGGCAGGGAGCTTTCCACTACTTCGAGAAGCCGATCGTGGACAGGATTGATATCTTCCAGGCAACGGTGCGGGAGGCTCTTGCCAAGCGGCGGATGTTAAACGAGATCTCGCTTCTCCATAAAGAGAAATTCCTCGCAAAGACACCAGCAGTTACAATTATTGGAGAATCGAAAGGAATTAAAGCCGTGCTTGACTCGGTGCGTGAAATAGCCGAGTTGCCGGTCACGGTGCTTATAACTGGAGAAACGGGCACGGGAAAAGAACTCATTGCCCGTGCCATCCACGATCTCAGCAGTAGAGAGGATAGCAGTTTTCTTGCAGTCAACTGCGGCGCATTTGCAGAAGGCGTACTGGAAAGCGAACTCTTCGGCCACGAAAAGGGGTCCTTTACTGGAGCTATTGCTCGAAAGCGTGGACTTTTCGAGCTTGCAGATCAGGGGACCCTTTTCCTGGACGAAATCGGTGAGGCTTCGCGCACGCTTCAGACCAAGCTTCTCCGGGTTTTGGAGACGAAGACGGTAACACGGGTCGGGGGAACCACCCCCATAAGCTCGGATTTTCGTATCATCGTGGCGACGAACCATGACCTGGGGGAAGAGGTGGCGTCCGGCCGGTTCAGACAGGACTTGTTTTATCGGCTCAATGTTTATCCGATCCATATTCCCCCGCTTCGAGAGCGAAGGGATGATATTCCCCTCCTGGCCGAATACTATTTAAGTAAGTTCAAGAGAAGGTATAACCGCCCCGTGACAGACATGTCCGCCGAAGCAATCCTTTTGCTGATGGACTACGATTGGCCGGGCAATGTGCGCGAATTGATCAATATAGTGGAAAGGGCGGTCATCACGTGCAAGATGCCCCATCTTAAGCCGGCAGATATTGACCTGGCTCAGGGCCGGAGCGAATGGAACCACGGTGGAGAAGGCTGCTGTCTCAGCCTGGAGGACGGGGAGAGAATTCTTATCCGGATGGCGCTCAAACGCTCCGAAGGGAACAAGACCGGCGCCGCCGAGATGTTGGGCATCAACCGCAAAACCCTGGCCCAGAAGATGAAAGCCTACGGCATCGAAGAACCACCGGAGGCTCAACCGCCAATTGATTGAATAATCGCTTGACCCGAGATTAAGTATATACTATTCAGCAATCGACTCCCATATACAATACAATAATATTCAGGGAATTCAGGCCGCACACGCGGATGGCATCGATTGCTTTGTCTTGAATGGCTTGGCGTCTCCGCCTCGTCCTGGGGCTGCATTGACCTGTTCCGATGACCCGCATCGAAGGTGCTCCCGTGAAACAGTGCCTGCGTCTCAGATGCCTTTGGTGGAATTGGGCTGGTTTTTTCCTTGCCCTGCTTCTTTCTGCATCAATTGCCATCGCTGATGATGCAACCCCCACTCAAGGCGGCGAGTACGGACTCCCCGATCTTGT
This sequence comes from Syntrophobacteraceae bacterium, assembly GCA_035624985.1. GTDB lineage: Bacteria > Desulfobacterota > Syntrophobacteria > Syntrophobacterales > Syntrophobacteraceae > SbD1. Next base: position 6,299 of record DASPQK010000149.1, read on the forward strand.
GGTCTCCGCCACAAGGCAGGAGACGCCCAAGGAGAACGTGGCTGCCAACCTCATTGTGGTGACCGGAGAGCAAATCGAGAAGATTCCCGCCACAAACGCCGCCGAGGTGCTGCAGTTTGTCCCCGGGGTTTATGTAGAGTTCAACGGAGGTCTGGGAAGCCACGCCACGGCAAGCATTCAGGGAAGCTCTTTTTCCGCTGCGCCCGAGGTGGCCGTCTACCAGGACGGCGTACCCCTCAATATGCTCGCGAATCCCGTCACTAACCTTTCGTTTATTCCCCTTTCCAGTATCGAACGAATCGAGGTTTACAAGGGAACCGCATCGTCGGCCTGGGGAACGGCGATGGGGGGCGTAATCAACATTATCACCAGGGACCCCGACCCCAACAAGCCCTTCAGCGGAACGTTGCAGAGTTCTTACGGAGATTTCAACACCTTCAGGAACACGGGATCGTTTAGCGGGACGGTGGATCGCTTTGGCTACTTCGTTTCATTCAATCACGATGAAAGCGATGGATTCGCCCCTCACATGAGCTACCAGCAGGATGCAGTATATGCCAAGATAAACTATTTAATCGGTGAATCGAGCCGTCTCAATTTCGTGGTGAACCACGACGAGGGGAAAAATCAGGACCCGACCGCACTTCTCGCCCATTACGGTTTTTGGGAAGACCTTTATCAGAACCGCACTTACGAACGCCTCCTATATGAAACGAACCTATCAAACAATATTACTTATACGATTGAAGGGCGACACCAGGAGTTCGATGCTGTGGATAACCATCTGTTCGAGCTAAAGCCCAAAGAGTTGGGGTTTGTCTATAACGAAGAACTATACGGAGTCAGTTCCAGGCTGAGCTACGAGATCAAAGACAGGAACCGCTTCGTCCTGGGATTCGACGGGGATTGGGGCAACTACACCTACAATCTTTACAGTCATGCCTTCGACACAGGCAACCAGGCGGTATATTCAAACGATACCATCACGCTTGGGGCCTTTTCGCTGATCGGCGGAATTCGCTACGACAATAACATCACTTTCGGTTCGGAGGTCAGCCCCATGGGCGGAGTGGTCTATCGCCTGCCCTGGTACGAAGCCCTTGTCCGGGCGCAGATATCAAAAGGGTTTGCCGCACCGCCGCCCGCATTGGTATATGATCCGATCTACGGCAACCGGAACTTAAGGCCGGAAACGGACATCAACTATCAACTGGGGGGCGAAATTCACCCTGTAAAACTTTTGAAGCTGGAGGTCAATTTGTTCAAGGCGGACATCGACAATTTCATCGGCTTCGACCAGGATACATTTAAGTGGAAAAATATCGAAAAGGTCAGAAGGGAGGGGATCGAGGCGCGCATGAGCGCCAATCTGCCTGTAGACCAGTTGGGTAACCTGGGGCTTTCATTTGGAGCGACTTTTATCGAAGTGCGCAACGAAGAAACCGGGGACATCATAAAGGACATTCCCAACCAGATAATGGATATTTCGGCTTCCCACAGTATTAAACAGTTCACTCAGTCCATCACCGGAAGGTATATCGACAACAATTCCAGTTTCCCGGAAACCAGGGACGAGATGTTCGTCTTCGACTATCTCGCCAGGCTAAAACTCACCTCTCTGGGCATGAGACTGGTCCCCAGCGTTTTTTTCGCCGTGCACAATCTCACGAACGCCCCCTACCTTTACCGAAATGTCTTCCCACAGCCGGGGCGGTGGATCGAGGGAGGGCTGAGGTGCGAGTTCTAAGACGGCGGCAGGTTGTCGGGCTTTTTTGCTCGTCGTTTTAAGGACGCGAAAAGGGATTCTTCAGTGAGATATCTGTAGCGGAATTCCCATGAAGCCGTCAGAAGCAGCCCGGCTATGGCCGTAATGATGAGCGTGGTCGTTACAACATATGGGGGAGGCGAAAGAAATATCTGGGTGAAAAGACTCATATCGAAAGGCGGTCCGGAATTGGGGGGCGGAGCTTGTGCGGCGGCAAGAATCATACATACGTCCGTATAAATAAAGAGGGCCAATACTATCACGCCGGCGCCGGCTTCACATGCGGCGCTCCACGGACGCGGCTCTCGGAAGTT
>DASPQK010000150.1:0-20929 GCA_035624985.1 Syntrophobacteraceae bacterium
AGATTAATCCCTGAATAACATGCAATGCTGCCCGAAGGTTGAAGGATGCCAGTCGGGAAATTTGTTATTTCGGGGTTTGGATATTGGTAGGCGTAGTAGACACCCCGGGCGGGACTTTCCTTGTCGCAGACGTGTACGTCGCTCATGGTGAAAAAAGTCAGGAGCGTCGGGGAGGACTGATTGGGTCCCGCTGATTGACTGACAGTCGGTGGGTTCTGCATGTCAGGCAGAAGATAGGGGAACGGAAGACCCGGCCCTGGGTCTGGACCGCGACCGTTCCAGTTACCATACCATATGCCATAGTCGTTTGCCGCGTAGTCCTGGAGATCGCTGGGGGAAATCGCGGCGTAACTATACGGGGTATTTGGCAGGACGGGCAAGGTCGCGGGAATTACCGTCCGTTGGAGCGTCGTGTAGACCGCAGCAGAGATCGGATATGTCGGCCATGCCGCCGCAAGGCTACTGCCTGCGGCAAGTACTCTTTCCACGGTCCCGAAAGTGGGAAACTCAAGCCCCAGTGCGGCTGCAGAACCAACGCAATACTTTAGAAAATCTCTTCTTCGCAGTTTCATAGCGCCTCTCCTCGATAGTTACTCTATTTTTTGCGCCCGATTTGTGCATTCCCTGCATCTCTCCAGGCGCTGAGTCTGCCCTTTTGGGGTAATTACCGCCGTTCCCCAAATGTTCGGGAAAATCATTATTTTTCATAAATGAAATTTACACCGCAATAATGCGTAAACTTCCGGGCAATGCCTCCTAAGGGCATGTTCGGATCGGATTTTTTCCTGCTAGCTCCTTGCCGATCGAATCACTCATGTTGCAGCAGTTGGAAGCCTCTGCCAGCGGCTATCACCAGGATAAGCCGCACTTACGTGTTTGCCCGAATTCCACAGTTAATTGTCGCTGTAAATACAACCCCTTAGCTAACGCGGATAGTGCCGTGCACAACCGCTGATTGGGTACCCGAGCCGTCTTGGACTTTGAAATAGACGGTCTTGGTTCCAGAGCCGGCGCTAAGGGTGAAGGATGGATCCTTAGAGTACGTCTGCCAGGACGCGCCAATGAAACTGGAGGATTCGCTGGCCATGTACTGAGTTGGAGCGCTTCCGCTTACGGTGTTGTTTAGAATTACACTGGCGGAATTGGTCCCGATGCCCTTGGTATAATGAGACCCTGAAGCTAGCGTGATTTTGAAAGAACTGACACACGGCGCAATGTTGGCGATCTTCATCTGGAGTCCCGGGGTCAGCTGGCTCATCGGTATCACACACTCCGCATTGTAAACACCGGAAACGGAATCCATGTTGGGTCCCTGCTGGACCTCGTTGCCGAATATCTCTGTGGCCCCGATTGCATACGAGCGCGACATCGCCGCGGGCGGCGTCACTCCCGGTGTGAAAAGAACGGAACCGTCAACTGCCGTATCGACGCTGTCCACAAATATGGAAAGATTACCTGCGCTGTTGCGCCCGATCTGGAAACGGCGAACCTGTTGCGGGAAGTCCCTTAACGATGGGGTCTCAATTTCCCAGAAGCCCCATCCAGATAGTACCGGATAATTGGGATTGGGTTGCGGAGTGATGGTGTTGCGGTGCATATGCCCGGCGATCCACAAAACGAAGTTTGAATAGCTGTGGAGTGTTTCGAGCAGATCTTCCAGTGAAACTTCGGAATACGGCGCCCAAACTTCCGGGAAATTTACTGGGTCTCCATTTTTCTGCCAATAGGGGTTTATCGGAATATGGGCACAGACGATCATGAGTTCATCAGCTGCCTGGCCGGCCTCCAGTTCATTTATGAGCCAATTGTAGCGTTTGGAGTCGAGAGCGGACTGTGCGCCGCAGCCTACTTTGTCGGTATCGTCGATAACGATGATCTTGATCGGGACACTGGCCTTCGGTTTGAAGGAGTAGCAGGCAAAACCTTCGTTTACCATCTCCCGGGTGAATCCGTGACCGACCGGTTGCGACGTGGTGCTGAAGAATTGGGCCATCCATTGGCTGGCCGTGAGTGAGCGGCGGTTCCGATCGGCCGCAACCGGCCTGACGCTGACCTGTCCTTGCTGCCCTCCATTCAAGAGCAAGCCGTCCTCTGTCAAGCCGTCCTCTGTCAAGCCGTTCATTACACCCATATAGTAGCCAGTGCTGTTCAAGGTCGCGTACCAATCAGCCGGTCCCGGACTTGATGCATTTTGCAGCATACCGATGTCGAGGACGTTTTCCCCCACAAGGGTGGTGCGGATTTTATTGTTTACCTTTGCAGATCCCATAAAGAACTGGTCGTGGTTGCCGATGGCCTGGTACCATTTGATCGACTTGTCGAGACCGGCTGCCTGGTATGGTTTCTGATAATCGATGGTTGTTTCTCCCAGGTGTGCGCCGGAACTGGGGGTGATCCATTTACCGTCGATGACGTCAATATACCATCTGAGTTCGTTCAACTGAGTATTGTCGCACGCATCGCCAAGAGCGATGCCGAAATCGAAAGGCGTCACCTGGTGCAAGGCGTTGATTGTCTGGATGGCGGCATCCAGGACATGGGTCGTATAGAGGATTATGCCTGAATAGGCCGAAATGTTGCCCACTACCTGTCTATGGTTGTTTATGACATCCGGATATAACGCGCCGAAGTATATGAGCCGGGCCGGGCTTTCTTTGTCGCAGATATGTACGTCGCTCATGCTGAAGAAAGTCAAAAGCATTGCGGCCTGCGACGGACGGGTGGCTTGAGCGCTCGATCCCATGCTGAGGCAATAAGGGAAAGGGCCGCCAGGGGTGTAGGCGGTTGAATCCAGATTCCAGAGACCGCAGCCGTTTGCCTCGTATAAAAGTAGCTGACACGGCTCTATTGTCGGCTTGGAACGCGGGGCGACAGGTGTGACAGTCTTGTCGAGGGTCGTGTACGGTGAGGCGATATATGACGCGAGAATCGGGTATGTTGGCTGGTTTATGAGAAGGTGTTCTCCCTTGGCAAGGGCTTTTTCCAGCGTCACGAAAGGCGAAATCTCCAACCCGAGGACTGCCGCCGAACCGGCGCAGTACTTTAAGAAATCTCTTCTCAAAATCTTCTTCATTTGTTTCTCCATTCTCAGCATCTTACTGCGGGATAACCTTTGAAAGACGGCTACGCCTCCCCTGACGACCTTTTGCCCAAGCGGATATGATGGCCCGAAAACCTCACTCACCATTGGTCCGTTGCGGCCGCAGGGCCATCCCTTCGCCAAGCCGTGCAGCCGCTGATCCTGATTTGCGAGTGGCTGCCGCTGTCATGTTCTATTCGGCACTATCGTTTCATTTGATGAGCACAATTCATAAGAGGGCCGCTGACAGCGGCTTCCGACTGGGGCAACATGAGGGATTCGATTGGCAAGGAAGGGAGATAACGATCAGACGCCGGTAGGGAGAGCTTGGCTTCGGACCAAATTGCCCGGTAATCGACAAATCGACGCTGAGGTTATTGCTTCCCGGCGGACGAGTTGTTCTCGACCCATGCAGCAAACGCATGTATGAAGTTTGAGGCGAATTCCCTGATTGAGTCATTGGCAAGATTGCCATGCTCATCGAAAAGATTTGCGGCATTCCCGATGTAAGCCTCAGGCTGCTGCATGGCTGGAACATTAAGGAACACCAGCGATTGTCGCAGATGGTGGTTTGCGCCAAATCCGCCGATTGCGCCGGGCGAGATAGTCATAACGGCGCCGGGTTTTCCACTCCACACGCTTTTTCCATAAGGACGCGAACCCACATCGACAGCGTTCTTGAGCACGCCGGGAACCGACCGATTGTACTCGGGCGTGACAAACAAGACCCCGTCAAACTTCATCAGGTGTTTCCGAAACTCGGCCCAGGAAGCCGGCGGATCAGCCTCGAGATCTTCATTATAGAGAGGAAGTCCGCCGATCTCGATGATTTCAAGCTTCAGTGATTCGGGCGCAAGCGCTGTGAGCGCCCTGGCCATTTTCCGATTGAAGGATTCCTTCCGAAGACTCCCGACAAAAACAGCAATCTTTTTCTGTGTCATAGCCCCTGTCTCCTCGATGTCATTTCAATTTTCCAACTTCCCTGCGCCGACGTCTCAAAAAGTTGATCCAAGGTTTCAAACCTGGCTGAGCGGGGCGTCTAAACCTGCTGCGGACCGGGCGGCCGTCCAGGCGATCAGTTGAGGCTCCTTTTCAAGGTAGTCCTTTAACTGCTCGGCGGGCAGCGGACGGCTGAAGATAAAGCCCTGCACCTGGTCGCATCCATGATCGCGCAAAAATTCGAGTTGATCCTCCGTTTCGACCCCTTCTGCGATAACTTCCAGCTTAAGGCTGTGCGCCAATACGATAATTGCCGCCGCAATCGCCTCGTTGTCCCGATCGCCTGGGATGTCACGAATAAAGGAGCGGTCTATCTTTAGCAGGTCCAGCGGGAATCGTTTAAGATAGGCCAGAGATGAATAGCCTGTGCCGAAATCGTCGATTGCGACCCGCAGCCCCATCTGCTTGAGTTCGTGGAGGATACCGGAAGCCTGCTCCATGTTCTTCATAATGGCGCTTTCGGTAACTTCAACTTCCAGCCAACGGGGATCGAGGCCGGATGCTTTCAGAACGCGCGCTATGGTCTGGACAAGACTCTTAGGCCTGAACTGAACGCTCGATATATTGACAGAAATTCGCCTGGGAGGCAGCCCCATCTTTTGGAGGGTCCTATTAAAAGCGCATGCTTCGCCCAACACCCATTCGCCTATAGGCACGATCAGGCCGGTTTCTTCGGCCAGCGGGATGAAATCGGCGGGGGAGACGAGTCCCCTTTCGGGGTGCTCCCAGCGAAGCAGGGCTTCCATCGCAACTGTCTTTCCCGAATCGATATTGACCTGGGGCTGATAGTAAACCAGGAACTCCCTGCGGTCCAGCGCCTTCCTGAGGGCATTTTCCATCGAGAGTCTCTCGAACGATGAAGCGTTCATCGTCTTTGAATAGAACTGGTAATTATTCCTGCCCTGCTCTTTGGCGCTGTACATTGCAGCATCGGCGTTTTTCAACAGCGTGTCCGGATCTGCGCCATCAAGTGGGGAGAGCGTGATTCCGATGCTTCCAGTCATGAATATCTCATGGCCGGCTATGAGGAAAGGTCTGGATACGGATTCCAGGATGCGCTTCGCCACCCCGGCGGAGTCCTGGACATCGGTTATGTCCGGCAGCAGTATCGTAAACTCGTCTCCACCAAGCCGCGAAACGCTGTCTGAAACATGCGCCTCGACGTTGCGGGCGAATATGTCGCTTTTGCGAATGCCTTCCATAATCCGCTCGGCTACACTCTGGAGCAACAGGTCCCCGACTTTATAGCCGAAGGTGTCATTTATCCGTTTGAATCTGTCCAGGTCGAGGAACAAAGTTGCAACATTACGGCCGTGACGCTGCGCCTGAGCGAGCGCCTGGGCCAGATGTTCCTTGAAAGAATTGCGGTTGAGCAGTCCTGTAAGGATATCGTAATAGGCCAGGCGGAATACGCTCTCCTCGGTTTTTTTTCGCCCGGTGATGTCGCGCACTATCGCCACGGCCTCTTCTTTAGCGCTGCGCACAATTCGCCACTCATAATATCGGGTTTCTTCGCCCGCCCGGAGGTTATGTTCGAAAAACTGCATCCCGCCGACAGTGAGCGCCAGATGCAGGTTGTGCACGATAGGCCGGGAAACCTCCTCGGTAAACACTTCGCTGATTTTCCTGGACAAGAGCGCGGCGGCGGAAAAAAAGCGGTCAAAACCGCTTGATTCTTTCAGCTCAAGGATTCTTCCGTCCCTGGATATACGAAGTAAAAGGTCCGGCATTGCATCGATGAGCGCACGGTTCTTCATCTCGCTTTTTCTCAGATCGTCGCTCACAAGAGTCGACCGCCATATGTAGCGCAGACGATGACGAAAAATGGCCCAATTGATCGGCTTGGTGATAAAATCGGTAGCGCCGGCATCGTAGGCGCGGTTAATCGAATCTATGTCGTCCAAACCCGTCATCATCAAAATGGGGACGTGCCTTCCCTCTTCCGATCCGTTTCTTAATTTTTCGCAAACAGCAAAGCCGTCCATCTCGGGCATGACAACGTCAAGCAGCACTATGCCCGGTTTGAAGCGTTCAAAGGCCGACAGGGCCTCGATTCCGTTGCAGGCCTCCTCGACGGTGAAACCTGATTGCCGCAGCAAAGAGCCTGCAATCAACCGCGCTCCCCTGTCATCGTCGACAACCAGGGCAATCAGCCCGTCGACACGGCTAAACAAATCATCCATCAACAACCCTCTTGTATCTCACCTTTGAGCGCTTCCTTTACTTTTTCATACTCCGAGCGAATTCCACGGATCAGAGTCTCCAAGCCCTCGAGGGAATTTCCGAGCGCGATGCCCTCGGCCCGCTTGCACATCACGCTAAAAGCGCCCGCTCCAAGACCAGCGCTGGTCGATTTGAGGGCGTGCGCCGCTACGGCCACGCCGTCCGCATCACCCGCATCGAAAGCTTCACTTAATCTGTCGAGCAAAATCGGAGAATCATTCAGGTAAATATCTATGATTGCAGAAAGCATCCCGGGGCCGTCAGGTCCAAGTGACCTTATGTTGTCGAGCGCGTTGCGATCCAGGTAGTTGGCGACATCGTTTTCCGATGGGGCCAAATTCGACAGAAGTCCTTCGGATGCACCTGCCGCCGCCCCCCTGGGAGATAGGCCGCCACACCACTTCTCCAGTATCTGGAAAAGGTCCTGCATCCGGAAAGGTTTGCCAAGATGGTCATCCATTCCCGCCGCAAGGCAACGGCGGCGGTCTTCATCGGTGCCATGCGCCGTCAGCGCTACGATTACAGCCCTGTGGCCCTCCTGCTGCTTCTCAAGCTCTCTGACCAGACGAGTCGCCTCCAAACCATCCATTATCGGCATCTGGCAATCCATCAGGATAATATCGTAGTTGGTGGACTTGACCTGATCGAGCACTTCATAGCCATTGGAAGCCACATCTACACGGCCCCCGAAAGCCTCGATCATGGTGCGCCCGAGTTCCTGGTTCATTGGATTGTCTTCAGCCAAAAGCACATGGCACTCGTTCATTGTCATTTTCCTGCGACGATCGATCCTTTTGTGCACAGTCCGGATGAAACTCTCAGGATCATATAAAGAATCGGAATCCAGAGTGAAAGCTTAAATGTTTCTCTATCCAGAGGATGCATCAGTCCCCCGGACGGCGAGTGGGGATCTGTCCCTCACACTACCTAAAGATAATCATAGCAAACGCAGCACATAAACTTGGCGAACAGGGAAATTTCACCAGCACTTTCCGAGTGGGCTGATTATTATTAGGACATAGACGCGCTGAAGACATCGTTGCCATATTGAAAGATCCAAATAGCAGAATTAACAGGGGATTTAGAATGCATGATCCGGAAAAACTGGAAAAATTAGCTAGAATAAGCAGACTTATCCGATGGGATTGTCTTGCAATGTCAACTGAAGCCGGTTCGGGACATCCGACTTCTTCTCTTTCAGCAACCGATCTCATGGCGGGGCTGCTTTTCGGCGGCACCTTCAGATACGACCTGGATAATCCGGAAAATCCCAACAACGACAGGCTGATTTTCAGCAAAGGTCATGCTTCTCCGCTCTTCTACTCCCTGTGGGCCGCAGCGGGAGTGGTAGCCGAAAAGGATATCATGACCTTCAGAAGATTCGGGAGCCCTTTCGAAGGCCACCCCACAGCGGCATTCAACCATACCGTGGCCGCGACCGGGTCTTTGGGGCAGGGACTTTCCATAGGTGTGGGAATGGCGCTCAACGCCAAATATCTCGACAAGCTTTCCTACCGAACCTACGTGCTGCTCGGAGACAGTGAAATGGCGGAAGGCTCGCAATGGGAATCCATCCAGATCGCGGCCTGGTACAAGTTGAACAACCTGGTTGGCGTAATCGACCTGAACCGGTTGGGTCAGCGCGGCGAGACCATGTACGGCTGGGACGTCCAATCCTATGTCCGCAGGATCGGGGCCTTTGGCTGGCAAACGATTGAAATCGATGGGCATTCCTATCCCGAGATTCTTGATGCTTATGAAAACGCCCTCCATTTCGACAAGCCGGTGATGATCGTCGCCAAGACGATCAAAGGGAAGGGTGTCAGCTTCCTTGAAGACAAGAACGGCTGGCATGGAGTTGCTCTCAAGAAGGACGACTTCCAGAAGGCAATAAAAGAACTTGGCCGGATAGACCATTCGGTGCGGGGGGATATTCAGCCGCCCGGCGACCTCAAGGCGGTGTCAATCAAGCCGCAGCCGGCCGCAGCGATTGCCTGGCAGGCGGATGAACCCGTTGCTACGCGAAACGCTTACGGCAGCGCACTGGCGCGCATCTATCCTCAATTTCCGGAAATCGTGAGCCTGGATGCGGAGGTGAGCAACTCGACCGGGGCCCAAATCTTCAGGGACTCTCATCCGGAACGCTTCTTCGAAATGTTCATCGCGGAGCAGAATATGGTTGGGGTCGCGGTTGGCCTGGCGCGACGCGGCAAAATTCCTTTCGTGTCCACTTTTGCCGCGTTTTTCAGCCGCGCGTTCGACCAGATTCGGATGAGCCGGTACTCGGATGCCAACATCAAGTTTGTCGGCTCTCATGCCGGGGTATCCATCGGGCAGGACGGGCCGTCCCAGATGGGCCTCGAAGACCTGGCCATGTTCCGGGCAATTTTGGACAGCGTAGTGTTGTATCCGTGCGATGCGGTTTCAACCGATGCTTTGGTGCGGGAGGCCGCCCTACATAAGGGGATTGTCTATATTCGCACCACGCGGATGGCTACTCCCATCGTCTACGGCGCCGACGAACCGTTCGCCTTAGGCGGGAGCAAGGTTTTGCGGAGAAGCGATCGAGACGTCGCGACGGTAGCCGCTGCGGGCGTCACCCTTCATGAGGCGCTGAGGGCCTATGAGGAACTTGAGAAGCAGGGAATACATATTCGCGTTATCGACCTCTACAGCGTAAAGCCGCTGGACGAGGCGACGCTGCGCGATGCGGCCCACAGCACCCGGTCCATCATCACTGTGGAAGACCATTATCCCGAGGGAGGAATCGGCGAAGCGGTGAGGAGCGCTCTCGCTTCGTTGCCCGTGCCGGTATATTCCCTGGCTGTGCGTAAGATGCCGAAAAGCGGCGCGCCCGAGGAGCTTATCGACTACGAGCAGATATCTCAAAAGGCTATAGTCTCAAAGGTAAAAGAGGTTATGACCGAAAAAGAAGGCAAAAGGAAATGCGAGTGGGCATAGCAGCCGATCACGGCGGTTTCGAGCTAAAGAATAAACTCGTATCAGACATTAAGAATAAGGGCCACGAGGTTGTGGATTTTGGCGCTTACGAGCTCGAACCGACGGACGACCACCCCGATCTCGTCGCACCCCTGGCCCTTGCGGTATCCAGGGGCGAGGTCGAAAGAGGTGTGGCCGTATGCGGCATCGGAGCAGGCGCCTGTATATAAAGAATGTGACACGGAGGAAAATTCCTAATGGCGGGCGGCAAGATTAGCGAGGCAACCATATTTGTCATTTTCGGAGGAGAAGGAGATCTGACAGGGCGCAAACTGGGGCCGGCCCTCTACAGTCTTTTTCTAGACGGCAGGCTTCCGGAGCGGTTCAAAATACTCGGAGTCGGACGTAAGCGGTCCAACGACGAATCATACCGCGCGCACCTGCGAGAAGAAAACGACAGGTTCTCGATCCGGGGAAAAACCGACCAAAAGAAATGGGATGATTTCGCTTCTCATATTTCTTTTTTTCTTGCAGATCTGGACGATCCACAGGCGTTTGCCGAGATTTCGAAGAATCTTTCGGCCTGTGATGAAGAATGGGGCGAGAAGGCGAACCGGATTTACTACCTGGCACTGCCGCCGCATATGATCAAGCCCATGGCCGAGGGGCTTGCAGGTGCGGGGCTCAACCGTGACCGGCGCCGTGACCGCATAGTTGTGGAAAAGCCTTTCGGCCACGATCTGAATTCGGCTCGAGAACTCAACCGGCTCCTGGCCCAGTTCTTCGACGAATGTCAAATCTACCGGATAGATCACTACCTCGGCAAAGAGACGGTGCAGAACATCCTCGCCTTTCGTTTCGGAAACACTCTCTTCGAGCCGATTTGGAACCGGCGCTACATCGATCATGTGCAGATCACGGTCGCAGAAAAAGACGGGGTCGGGCATCGCGCAGGCTTTTACGAGCACGCTGGAGCGCTTCGAGATATTATCCAGAACCACGTTCTTCAGATCCTGTGCCTAATAGCCATGGAGGCCCCGGTCTCCTTTGAGAGCAATGAAATCCGCCAAAAGAAAGTGGACGTTCTGCGCGCGATTCGGACCATTTATCCCGAACAGGTTCTAAAGAGCGCGGTCCGGGGCCAGTACGGCGCAGGCTGGATCGAAGGCGAACGTGTCAGCGGGTACCGTTCGGAACCCGGTGTGGCGGCCGATTCGCACACGGAAACGTTTGCGGCTGTCAAGCTTTATGTTGACAACTGGCGATGGCAGGATGTCCCATTCTACATGCGCACCGGTAAAAGGCTGCCTGCCAGGATTTCGGAGGTTTCCATCCATTTCAGACCCGTTCCCCATCAGACCTTCCATGCCTCGGCTCTTCTGGATTCGCGGCCCAATCGTCTGTTGATCGCCATTCAGCCCGAAGAAGGCATCCTGCTGCGCTTTGAAGTCAAACATCCCGGCCAGCGCATGGCGCTCGCGCCGGTAATGATGCAGTTTTATTACCGCGAAGCATTCAGCGTCCGATCCCCCGATGCCTACGAAACCCTGCTGCTCGACATCATGGAAGGGGATTCCACCTTGTTTATGCGCGCGGACCAGACCGAAACCGCTTGGGCGGTTCTCTCACCGATTCTGGAAATGTGGGAGTCGGTAAGTCCTACCGATTTTCCCAACTATCAGGCCGGAAGCTGGGGGCCGGAAGCAGCTGATATATTCATTGCCCAGGACGGACGCAGTTGGGCGATGCCGACTTTTTTACAATGCCGGGAGGACCTCGCCATATGCCGAGTTGCAAAAGAAGCTCCGGCATAGTCCGTGAGTATCCATTAAAGGCGGGGAGGGAAAGGAAGATAAAAAGAGGGTCACGAGTCAGAATCCATGGCGCACGATTGAAGACTCACGGTTCACGATTCACTGTTTTTTTGGGCAGCTGCGTCGTATGAGTCTGAAACTGGTGGTCTACCAGAAACGAAGTTTGAACGCTGTCGGCAGTTCGCCGTGTGGATATTAAGTCGATATTGTGCGTCTTGCCGGTTTCATCGGAAAAAGTGATTCGGGCGCCGTCCGGAAACCCGCCTTCGTGGTGCCAGACATCCGGCGGAAGGAGCCATGTCTTACCGAAGCGCTCTTCAAATTTGAAGAAATCGAGGGCGTCCCTTGGAAACTGGACGTATATGCAAAGCTCTTCATCGGTAGGCGGTCGTTTAAGGTGGGACTGGAGTTCCAGACGCCTGGCGTCCAGGTCTTCGTTTGCAGGTTGCTTCAGCCCGCCCTCGTCGGCGAGGATTTCGTCCCACATCTTTCCGTCCGTTCTTCCTGCTTCCAGCACCTTCTGAAAAATCCACTGCGGGGGATCGTAGAAAGGAAACGGGCCATAGCGTCCGAGGAGCAGCCTTTTGAGATCGTCGGATGCTCTTTGGTAGCGGCCGTTGACTACGTTGCTTAAAGCGGTCGCCCAGAGGATCTGGCTGCCGGGAGTCACCACCCAGATGTTGCCAAGTTCCTTGCGCACTTCGATAAGTTCGCGAAAAAGCTCGTCGCTGCGCTCGATCAGCCCTGCCTTCTCGGCCTGCTCCAGGACAAGGCTCAGGGCGCCGCCGGGCAGCTTGTGCCTTTTAACGGTAGGGTCGAATCCGTGAAACGGACTTGTGAATCTTTCGTATAGTCGCCTCTCACGCCGCAGTACGTCTGAGGCATCCAGGAGGGGAGCGATCTTCAAGCCGGGGGTCTTGAATCCGTAATCGTGGAGGTTTTGGATTACGGTGAGAGCCGGGGGCTGGCTGTAGACTCCCCCATAGCCGTGATCGGAAACCTCGACTATCTTGACTCCTTCCTGCGCCACCGCCATGAGGCGAGCAAGGTCGTTGCCGTCCGTATTGTGGCCGTGATAGGAAATTAGTAGGTCCGGAAACCTTTTTCGGATGGCGCTTACAAGTTGTGCGATACGCGCGGGCGAACCCAGAGCGGAGTGGTTCTTGATACACAGGATGATATTTTCGCCAAGAACAGAGAGCACCTCTTCGGCTTTTTCAACGTAGAAATCGTCCGTATGTCCGGCCCCGGTACTATAGCACAGCGAGGGCATAAGGACCTTGCCGGCCTCTTTTGCCGCCCTTGCTGCAACTATAAGATTAGGTATGTGGTTCAAAAAATCGTACATCCGCCAGATGTCGACATATTTGGAGAAAAGCCTCACCGTCATCTCAATCACGTTATCCGGGTATGGCCTGTAGCCAAACAGGTTTCTGCCCCGGCATAAGCCCTGGATCAGTGTGTTGGGCATGGCCCTGCGCACGAGCTGCAGCTTTTCGAAAGGGTTTATCTGCTTCTTCATCAGGTCCATATGCACGGTGGCCCCGCCCAGTATCTCAAAACCGAAATACCCCGTTGCGTCTCGATAAGGAGCAACCCTGAGCGTTGTCTGCGGCATGATCCGGCATTTGAAATCAGACTGCGAGACATCTCGTTCGTTGTTAGTCAGAAAAACCCCCGGAGTATGGCGCAGAAAATCGAGAACCTCACCGGCCGACATCCGGGGTGAAACTCTGTCTCCTTCATTATTCGCCACAGCCCGTTCTCCTTTTCCCGATTCACCGCCGCTCCCGCGAAGCGCGGCATCGCGGGACCGCGATTCGCAATTCACGCAGTGTAAGGGTTATGTCGGTGAGCATTTATCTCGGCCACCAGGATAGCCAGCTTGCCGACCGGCGGAACTTCTTCCTGATAGTTCAAAAGTTGTGGATGTTTTTCTATATAGGAGGTATCGAAATTCTGATTGATAAAGTCCGGATCGTTCACAATCTGTTTATAGTATGGGATGGTGGTCTTGACGCCTGCAATCAGAAAGTTGCCCAGAGACCTGCGCAGCCGGTCCACGGCTTCTCTCCATGTATGGCCGTAGACGGTTAGTTTGCACAGCATCGAGTCGTAGTAGCGCGGAATTTCGTAGCCCTGATACACTGCGCCGTCGATGCGAACGCCGTAGCCTCCCGGTGACTGGTATATGTCGATCAGCCCGGGATCCGGCATAAAATTGCTCTTCGCATCCTCGGCAGTTATCCTCAACTCGACCGCACATCCCCTGAAGACCAGGTTTTCCTGGGATACCGAAAGGGGTTGGCCCGCGGCGATCAGAAGCTGCTCGCGCACGATGTCTATTCCTGAAATCATCTCTGTGACGGTATGCTCAACCTGGATCCTCGTATTGACCTCGAGGAAATAACAATTGTCGTTTGTGTCCAGAAGAAATTCAACCGTCCCGGCGCTCAGGTAGTTGCAGACACGGGCGGCCCTCAGCGCGGCATCGCAGATCTTGTCGGCAAGGGATTCGGGGAGAAACGCCGGGGCCATCTCGATCATCTTCTGGTGGCGCCTTTGGATCGAACAGTTTCTGGTGCCCAGGTGAATGACGTTTCCATACCCGTCGGCCAGAATCTGAACTTCTATGTGGCGGGGACTTGCAAGTCCTTTTTCCAGGTATACCTCATCGTTGCCGAACGCCATTTTAGCTTCCGAACGTCCTAGCTCTATGAACTTCACCAACTCGTCAATGTTTTGGGCCACGCGAATTCCTCGCCCTCCGCCTCCCGCGACCGCTTTCACCATTATCGGGAATCGGTGTGTTTGGGCAAAAGACGCTGCGATCTCCTTTCCTTCCTCGCCAGGCGGCAGCACCTGAGTTCCGGGGATCACGGGAATTCCCGCTTCAGCCATGATTCGGCGAGCTATCACCTTACTGCCCATATCGCTTATGACCTGTGGAGGCGGTCCGATAAAAACCAGACCGGCCTCAGCGCACCGTCTCGAAAAAGAGGGATTTTCGGCAAGAAAACCGTAGCCCGGGTGTATCGCTTCGGCGTGGCTGCTCTGCGCGGCCCGTATCATCCGCTCGATATTGAGGTAGTCCCGCCTGGGACCGCTTCCTATGCAGACGGCCTCATCGGCGCGCATGATATGCATCGCGGTCTTGTCCGTCTCTTCGTAGACGGCGACTGTCTTTATCCCGAGCTCCTGGGCCGAACGCATGATGCGGATGGCTATTTCGCCCCTGTTTGCTACAAGCAATTTTTTGAACATCTCTGAACTCGCTTTCGAGATAACCCTGATTGCTTCCCGGATCGGGACCGCTTCCTCAATTGCGGTTGTGTAATCCAATGGGGCTCGCATTGGGGCGGATGACCGCGCAGGTGCGGCCCGGATGGGAGGTGCGGCAGGGGATTGCGAATCCGGGGATCAAGACCTGAGTGCCGGAGAAGGATTACCGGTGGACCGTGAGTCCCGTAACTGAACGGTTGTCACGCAATCGCGCGAGGGAGCGGGCAACACTCCAGCATAGGGCCTTATGCCCGTGCGCGCGGGCAACGCGAGTTTTACCTCGACCATACCGTGTCGGCTCCGGCCTTATGCCCGTGCGCGCGGGCAACGCCGCGGCACAGAGCCTTGTGCCGGTTCAGGCGATACCGCGCACAGCGAGAGTCAATCGTCGATGCGGCACTCATGACCTGAGTGTTGGAGAACCATGAGCGCTGAATCGTGAGCGGCAAACCACGACCGGTTAATCGTCCACTCCCGCCGGGCGCACATATACATCAACTTAAGGAGCGACAGGCCCTGTACTTCTCTTGGCAAAGTTGACGGCTTATGGGGGCTTGCGCCGGAATGTCGTCAACTTTTCAAGGACTGTTCATTCAGTCTCGAATCACAGAGACACGCCCAGTCGTCTGCCCATGCGCGGGCGGCTTCTCCGGTGCGCGTTCTCCCTGCTCATGAGGTTGCACTTGAAAGGCTTTATTATAGCGTTTGCGTCCCACTTGGGTCTGTCAAGGTCTCTGAGAAGGTCCTTGATGCTTGGCCAGCTCCTCAGACTGTAAAACTCGCACTCATTGCCCTCATTAAAAAATTCACAATGTCGCTCGCTTACATACTTCTCGTATTTTTTACAGTATTTGATCCTCATCGCACCCTTCTTGTAAGGTTGGCAACCGTCCCCTCCTCCAATAAACCCCCCTAGCGCCACTGCGTAGAATATAATTCGCAGTTGACAAAGTGCAAGATGTGGGCCGTTCGGGATGGATTTGAAATGGGAGAGCCGATTGAACGTTCCAGACACCAAAACGAACTCGAAGCGGGCCCGAAACTCCTCCAGTATAGGGCTACTCGCCACGATATGGAACAAAAAAGCATGGGCTGGGAATTCTATACATAAATCGCTTATGCCGCCTGTACGGAAGGCGGATATTGGATGTCAGAGGTCGGTTTTCTCGCCATCAGACACCAGATACCCGACACCCGACATCGGACACCCGTCTCCACTGCCCGCCGTATTTTTGCTTTGCATCGAAAACCCAAACCGGTTATAAAAACTGTTCCTGCAGGCCAGTAGCTCTAACGGTTAGAGCATCGGACTCCAAATCCGAGGGTTGGGGGTTCGAATCCCTCCTGGCCTGCCAGGAACACCAGGGAGTTACGGCGGTGACGTCGTAACCCTTTCTGATTACGTACCTATTGCGTACCGCAGTTTTTTTCGAAGCCATCTCTTTGCCGCTCGAACCGGTCTCTTTCGCATCGTCTCATACCGCCCGCCTGTGCACAGAAAATTGACTGTACGCTGTTCAGTCCGTCGGGGAAGCCAGGGTGAGCCGCTTTAGGATGGACCCACACGACAGTGTCCTCCCGGCCTATCTCGCCCATCGTCCGCATTGTCATCACCCCTTGCGGCCCAATAGGGGAATGCTCCACGATTTTCGTCAGCCCCACGGTACCCTGCCCCACCAGCCTCCTCACTCATGGTCACTGTCCTGACCCATTTATTCCGCGCAAGGAAAGAATTGTCAAACGGGCAGCGATAGCGGGGTGATTGACGGGCTGTCGAGTGAGTGTGCCACAGCGGGTGGGAATGCCAGGGAATGGTACGTCCATGTTGCGTAGGCTTTTCCACCAGCCCGGCATTATCGCATTCCATTCGCCTGAACTCCTCTTCGCCGCAGCAGTGTTCACGAAAACGGCAGAGTTATAATCGGATTGGGCAATCGGAAGCAGTGGCGGCAAGGTTTACGGTGCGCTGCCGGTCTTCACGGTGTAGAATGTCAGCGTTGGCTTTCTTTTTACTTGGCTTTCCAGGGTGGAGAGGCACCGTGCGAAGAAACAGCAGAGACTGACTTAAGGAGGTTTGGCTATGACAGAGAAGGTCATTATTTACGGCAAGGCGGACTGACCCCATACGGAAGCGGCCAGGTCGGCTTACGGCAATGACGCTCGGTATGTGGACGTTAAGATGGATAGCGGTAAACTTCAAGAGATGCTTAAATTCTCCGGCGGGTCTCGGAAGGTGCCTGTAATTGTGGAGGGCGAAAAGGTGACCATAGGTTATGGCGGCACCTGAGGGGTTTAATGGGTTCACCGTGGGTGAGCAAATTCATAGCTTAAGCTTAACAGGGCACCTATCATCGACCTGATGATTGGAGATAGAAAAATAAGAGCGGGGGGCAACGGCTGCCCAGGCCCCCTCGCCGCTGCCCGGTCCCGCCTCTCGCGGGACTTACGCAGCCAGCCGTCCCACCTGAGCGTGTGAACGATTCCGCGCTTTGCGGAACTGCGGGGGGGGTTGGGGGGACAGGGGGAATCATTCCAGGAATCATTCCCCCCCGCGCTTCTCACACTGTTTTGAAAGCGACCTGGCGTAACAACCGCCCCTGCCGGGCTGCCGGTGAGCCTCTTAATCACCGCCCTCGTACTTAAAGGAGAGGTTCACACGGGCGCGGTACTCCACAATCTTGCCGCCCTCCAGCCGCATGTCGAATTTTACGACCTCTGCAATTCTGATGTCCCTCAGGGTCTTGCCCGCAACTTCAACGGCCTGTTTTGCCGCGTCCTCCCAGGAAGTTGGACTGGCGCCGACAACTTCGATGATCTTGTAAACTGACATGGCCCGCCTCCTTCTTAGTGTCTAGTGTTCCGAGCTTTAAGTTTTGAGTTAACCCGCACAACCCCTGCCTGATCCATGAAGGACATTTAATCAGTCGACTCGCTTAATGCAAGAGAATATAAGAGAGCGAATGGATCGAACCGGATTGCCCGAATTCAGAGATGAAAAACAAAAAGGGGCTGGCCGCCAATGCCTTTCGACAGGCAGCCCTTTCATATCCCGTTATTGAACGTGAGTGGATCCAACTTGCTATTTCACCTTTTCACTTAGAGCCGGACAGAACGAACCCCTGACATTGGAAGCAGGTTTAAATTCTTATTGCTTTTCAAAGCGGCTCTTGGGAGCTCCGCACCCGGAACACACCCAATCATTGAACAAGTCTTCGAAGCTGGTCGTGGGGCCTATGCCGTTTTCCGGGGCGCCCTCTGCGGGATCGTAAATCCAGCCGCATACGCTACAGATGTATTTATCCATCCAGATAGACTCCTTTTAAAGCTGGCGAAGTCGTGAAGTTTCCCCGAGCAGGGAGGCACAATTCCCTCAGGGGTACATAAACAGAGCCTTTAACTTAGAACAGTTCTAAACTGGAGTCAAGTGTCAAAAAACGGGCTAAAAAACGGGTTTGATCTATCCTGTTTGATCTATCCTTGTGTTCCAACAGCCGCTGCAGTATGATCGCCATCCCACAAACTGCCAATATTCAACTTTTTTGGAGCAATCCATGACGCCGGCCAAAGCCCATATTTTTACAGCACTTTTCGCCGAAGACGTTTTCATGAAGACCGAGTCGGCCCAAATCATCGACGCCCGTTTCGATCTGATGAATCAGGAGGGGGTATGAAAAAATTAGAGATCGACAATAATGCCTACTTGTGTCCAATGCCGGTAGTTCTCGTTGGAACCATGATAGGGGGAAAAGCCAATTTTATGACCGTAGGCTGGGCCAATCGTGTGAATTTCAAGCCTCCAATGATCGGCATCGGCATTAACAGGTCGCATTATACGCCAAGGGGAATTCAGGAAAACAGGTCTTTCAGCATCAATACCCCAGGCAGATCAATGCTGGAAGTGACGGACTATTGCGGGTTGGTGTCCGGAAAAACGATCGATAAGTTGGAACTTTTTGAGCTTTTTTATGGGAGAATCCCAACAGCGCCCATGATCAGTGACTGCCCACTGAACATGGAGTGCAGGCTTGAGCAGGTTGTCGAACTTCCGTCAAATTATCTTTTCATAGGTGAGATTGTGGGCGCTTACTGTGAGGAGCGTTTCATGACAGATGGGAAACCGGACGTTAAGAAGGTGGACCCCTTTGTCCTGACCATGCCGGACAACCGCTACTGGGCCGTTGGCGAGCACATTGGAGACGCCTGGAGCATAGGAAAGAGGCTAAGAAGTTGACTAACCAAAGTAAAGTTCACGGTTCCGGACATACATTGACAGGAAGCTCCCGATCGCCTGAATATCCCGTTTATCCGGCGCCAATCCTCAATCCTTGATCAGGAGGTCAAGCGCTACATCTGAGTTGCCTCGGTCATGCACTTCATTGTTGAAGCAGATCAGAAGATTCGGCCGTTCACCGATGTTTTTGAAGGCGTGCGACACCTTTGCCGGGATGGTGAGCCGGACCGCGCAGCCTTCCCCCACTACTCGCTCCTCTATCTCTTCTCCGTCTCGGAGGCGAACCAAAGCAGGGCCACACACGATGACTATCTCCGTGCCAAACTTGTGCCGGTGATTGCCACGAATGCCGCCCGGTTCCGTCAGCACCACGTGCACATTGCGCTGCGCCGCAAGGGCATCGGCGCTTAGAGGCTCGAACACCACACCACGCTGGTCCCGGTGCATTGTAATTTCTTCGATAACGACTTTCGTGAGGGCCATAATATGCCCTACGCCTTTTGGAGTGTCAACTCTGCCATGCGGTCATCCGGACCATTTCTCGATTACCGCTCCAACGAAATAGAAATACAGTAACGATAAACGCTACCTTGCGCTGCGATTCCCGACAATGTGAACAAATAGTTTTTATCTTGGTATTTAAAGCTCTCGGGTTTACCAGTCCGGAGGCATAGTTTCTGTTTTTCCGTATCGCTGGAAAGATAGCTGACGGCTGCCGATCCTTTTTGACACTCATCCTTGTCTGAGGCTCCATGAACAAGGATACGGAGCTTGCCGTCAAAGGCCAGGGTAGTATCTCCAGGGCTGACGCATGTCGGTTTAAGAACCAGCATCTCATCCAAATCTACAGTTGATTCGGAAGCCGTTTGCATATTTTTCTGTTCAGGGGCATTGAGCTTGGACTCAAGGTCTTTATATCGAGTCTCCAGCTTGGCGTATTCATCTTGGAATTTCTGCAGCGAATTCCTCAATTCAAAATTCTGATGCGCCAAGGCTTCGTAATTTTCCCGAATGTTCAGTACCTGCTGGCTTTTATTGTTCAGTTGGCTTTCATACTTAACGTGCACAATAAAAAAAGTCGTTGCGGCAGACAACCCGATCAGGCACAAAAAGCAGGCAATCAAGGTCACCGGGCGGATACTGACCGTTCTTTTCGTTTCTTCTATCAGCATAACGACTCCTGGGAAAATATCGATTAAACCATAACGCGAGCATCCTATTCTGCTGTTGAGACGACATAAATATCAATATCGGTTTCCAGTCCTTCGACCGCTGTGATTTGACTGCCATCGGCCTGCACGGCAACGAAGCCGGCGCTCGCCAAGTAACCCGGCCGGAATTACGCCTTCTTCTTCCGGAGTTTCGTCCGATTGGGGCTGACCCCCATTGCGGTCCCTGTTGCCGCTGGTGTTGACGCTTTATCTTTCTGCTGCTTTTTCGCTTCGATTACCCTCTTTAGATTCTCAGGTAGTCCTCTTTTTTGTCGAGCTTCCTTCATGGCCTTGATCACTGACTTCGCCAAAAGAGGAGTTTTCATCGAAAATCCGTATTTCTTCTTGTATTCATTTGGGGCCAGGCCGTGGGAAACCAGGTGCTTTCCCGTGAGCTGCTTGAATTCGGCGCCGCACTCAAGACAGACTATCCTGTCTTCCTGGATTGAATTCTCAGGTGCGATCGGTTTCAGCGCTTCGGCTTTTGCCTGCTTTCTCGACTCCAGATACAGTTTGAGCTTCTCGGGCAACCCCTTCTTTTTCATCGCCCTGCTTCTGGCCCTTGAGACCGACTTGGCGGCCAAAGATGTCTTCATGGGGAAGCCGTATTTCTTCTTGTATTCTGTCGGGCTCATGCCATGAACAGCCAGATGCTTCTGCGTAAGCTGTTTCATCTCAACACCGCATTCAAGGCAGATTACTTTGTCTTTCCGGATTGAATCCTTTGGCGATAGCGCCTGAGCCGGTTCGGGTTCTTGGATTGTGGGCAGCTCGATTTCTCCAGACTCGGTTCTTTGAAGATCATGGAGTGTGCTGAAGATCTGCCGAAGTGATGAGGTAATTTCAGCAGCAGTCATTGAGGTGAGAGATGCCTGGTACTGCACGATTTCCGATGCGATTTCAATGAGTTTTTTGGGCATTGGCGAAGCCTTTCTGCGTGGAGGTAATGGAAAATTGCAAAGACGCGATTCTAACCGGTCAGTAACGGATGCAATACTTTTCAAATACTCATCTTCAATAAACCAGCATTCCCCACATACAAAGCTGGAGAATTAGGTCGGTCCGTCGTCAATACCTCGATCGTGTGTCGATAATAAGACGAGTGCTATCCCTTCCACGCTCAATGACGACCACTATGGCGATTGCCTCA
>DASPQK010000151.1:0-25668 GCA_035624985.1 Syntrophobacteraceae bacterium
TACCGACTTGTCCAAGGGTGCTCCTGACAACGGCAAGACCCTTGTCCGAGTTGCCGGGCGCGCCCGCCGCATACCCCCCAAGGGACCTCAAAAGCATCTCGGCCATGAAATTGTTGCTGTATTTGTTGAGGCCACACAGAAATTCAGCGAGCGGAGGCGAGTCGTAAGACACGATTGTCCTGGCCCCGGGCGGTGTTTTCCCTTCTTTTGCGGAGGCCCCAAGCACCCTTACGCCCGATCGCTCCAGAGCCGTTCTGAGGGCATGGGCAAAGAGGCCTGCAGGATCTCCCGCGTTCACCCGAAATTCCAGAACGCGGCTTCGCCGCGCACACCCGGAAAGCTCGAATTGCTCCTGACCGTTTCCAGCAGCGCCAAGTGAGCGAAGCCTCACAGGGCCACCTGCTTTTTTGGCCCGACCTACTTTGCCGCTCACGCGCACATAGCCTTGCGCCATGTCCGAATTGACGCTTATCACGCTTCCCGTTTTCGCCTGCACGGTGATTTTCACCCTCACCGTGTTGAAGTCTATAGCCGCTGCTGAGACAATGGGATTGTACACGCCTACGCAATCGCTGTCCAGGCAAACGCGCTCCGATGATAGCTCAAAAAAGCTGTTGTCGACAAATATGCCGCCTCTGATTTGCCTTATGCCTTTTTCCCTGATCGACTTTGCCAACTCCACGGCGCCGTCCGAGGTGAAAAAAGGATCCCCGCTTCCCTTTATCCAGATGTCTCCGGAGACGACTCCCCCCACGGGATCCTCAGCCGCCAGCACTCCAGTTGTAAAGCGAAAAGAAGGGCCCAGTCTTTTCAGGGCCGCATAGCTGGTCAGCAGCTTCATCAGTGAAGCGGGCACGAACAAATCTTTTGGCCGTGACTCGAAGACAGCCTCCCCGGATGGAAGCGACACCACGAGCACCCCTGCACTCCCGGCGGCTTTGCCGATGCGTTCGAGCGACTGTTGGAAAGCGGCGGCGCCCTGTGTTTGAGGTGCTGTCGGCGGGGGCCGGTTAAGGTCGGAAGTTTCCACTCGAGGCCCTGCCGATGATGCGATCGCATGGACAAACAGAAAAGATATGAAAATCATTAAACTGCATATTGTCATTGACGCCCTGACTCGCCTCCCAGCACTAAAACGTCTTACCACAAGGTCTTTATGGGATACTGACGAATCCGGATATCGGGGTTAAGCACGATCACGCCATCTTCAATTGCCCGGCAGATTATGATTCTATCGAAGGGGCCGTTATGCGTCAAGTCAAACCGGATTGCTCCCCAGGGCATCGAAAATATCCCAGAACTGCGGAAAAGATTTATTGACGGACTCAGCCCCCTCTATGATAACCCCGCCTGTGCGCAGACCCGCAAGCGCAAAGGCCATGGCAATGCGGTGATCTTCGAATGCCCAGATCGGTCTAGACGCTCTGACGGGGGCGCCTCCATGAACTATCAGCCCATCGGGCAGTTCTTCGGCGCTAACCCCGAGCGCCTTCAAGCCTGCGGCCACAGCGTTCAGCCGGTCGGATTCCTTGATTCTGAGGTGAGCCACGTTGCGGATGCGCGAGGTGCCGCTTGCGAACGCGCTCAGCACGCTCAGTGTGGGCACCATATCAGGCATTTCATTCATGTCGACATCGACGGGAAGGAGCTGCGCGGGTCCCTTTACGCACACCCCATCGGCTTTCCACTCGATGCGGCAACCCATTTTATCCAGAACGCCCAGGAACCGGCAATCCCCCTGAAGACTTAAAGGTGAAACAGGCGAGGTCAGCACCTCTCCGCCGGTCAGGGCGGCTGCGCCCCAGAAATAGGAAGCTGAGGAGCAGTCGCCTTCGACTGTAAAGCTGCGGGGTGAGTAGGTCTGGGGCGCCGGAACTTCGATCCTGCTGGACGCCATCCGTTCGAACCGGATGCCCGCTTCCTTCATCATTGCCAGGGTCATCTCCACGTAAGGCCATGATGCTGCGGGTTCGGACCACTCGACTGTAACCCTGCTGCCGGCAGTCGGGGCGACGATGAGGACCCCGGATAAAAACTGGCTGCTTTCCGAGGCATCTACAAAGACCTCCCCGCCGACAAGTCCCCTGCTGTTGATTTCCACTGGAAGAAACCCTGTTTTTCCAATCCAGCGCATCCGTGCCCCCAGCTTTTCGAGGGCAGCGGCTACCGGCCCGAGCGGTCGCTGCTGAAGGCGCGGAGCGCCGTCCAGCACAAAGGTCCCGGTCCCCGCCGAGAAAAGGGCCAGGAGAAGGCGCGCACTGGTGCCGCTGTTACCGAGGAAGATCAGTTCACCGGGCTGGCGCCAGCGAAAAGCCGGCGGCATGACCCGGACCGAGTGGGCGCCCCAGTCAATCGTTGCGCCCAGCGCTTCCAGGGCACCGGCGGTAAGCAACGTGTCCTCGGCCCTGAGCGGATTGTCTATGACCGCGGGCCCGGTTGAAAGAGCGGCCATAATCAGGGCGCGGTGGGTTATCGATTTTGACCCGGGCAGCCGAATGCGTGCGCTTATTTTCGAAACCGGTTTAATCTCTTTAGAGAGGTTTTTCATTTAAGGCTTCTTCCAGCGCCTTTCGCATCGCAGCAACGGCGGGAGTGTCGAAGACCGGTCTGTGCAGCCACCACTCTACCTGAGCGACCCCCTGGTAAAGCAGCATGTCCAGGCCGGAGACCACAGTGCATCCCGCCTCCCTGGCGGTCTTGGAAAAGGCGGTCCATCGCGGGTTGTAGATTATGTCCATTACGGTCATTTCGGGTTTGAAGAAAGAGTTGAAGCCGATAAGGCGGGCTTCAGCGTCAAGGAGTCCGACCGAAGTGCACTGAACGACTATGTCAAAGTCTTTTGCAGCATTTTGGAGCACTTTCAACGGAATGAATTGGCACTTCAATAGACTGGACAGCGCCCTGCCCCGTTCGATGCCGCGATTTGCGATCGTAACTGAGGCCCCGGCCCGTTTCAGGCCATAGGCGACCGCACGAGCGGCCCCTCCGGCCCCCAGAACGAGTGCGTTACGGCCCGATATTTCAACGACAGGAGAAAGCGCCTTCACAGCACCGATCCAATCGGTATTGCGGCCCTCCCAGCCCAGGGTCGTCCTGCGCAGGGTGTTTGCAGCGCCGATCTGTTCGGCTGTCTTGTCTATCCGTTCGACCAGCCTGCAAGCGGTCTCCTTGTAGGGCAGGGTTAGGCTCAACCCGCTGAAGCCAGTTTTGTGCAAAATCTTGAGATCGCTTTCAAGTTCATCTACGCACAAAGCCGCATAAAGCGCAGGGACATCGAGCGCCTTGAAACAGGCGCTCATCATAACGGGACTGAGGCTGTGGCCCACCGGGTTTCCGACAACGGCAAAAAGCTTCTTCTGTTCGGGTTTGATCATATTTGTAAGCTTTAAGGCAAAATCCCGTACCTCTGAAACCTAAGCTTCTTTCTAAGGACCTCCAGGTAATGCAAGAACTGCGGTTCACGGTAGTCGGGATAAGTCCACGGCAAGGGGCTGTAAGCTCCTTTGCTATAAATGAAAGTCAGATCGGCATAGATTCCGTCCCGAAGATAAACTCTGTGGGTAAAATCTTTCCCAGTCGCAAGGACGAATCGCTCCAGGCTGAGGAGTCCCGGATCGATATTGACCTGTCGTTTACCGTTGCGCGAGAGGCGTATTTCAATTTCATTGGTTCGAAGTTTTATATCGGGCAAAGATCCGGGTGCAACGAGGTTAAGAAAGCCAGCTGTCTGTCTGCGGATTGCCTGCCCCATTTCTTTATCATAATAGGTTGTATAGAGGAAAGGGGCGGAGGTGGATAAAAAATCCATCGGTCCAAAATCCGACACGAGCGCATGGAGGGCTTGCAGTTTAGTTCCGTAATCGCTGAACAGGAACCGAATTATGAGCTTTACAAGGTCGGGTTCTCTGGGTTGACTCATAGTATAGAAGAAGCATGAAGCAAGAAACGAGGAGCGGGCAGCAGCAAGAGTGAGCAAAATAGCAGGAAGCGGTTTGCCGCTCACTACCCTTATTTACCCTCGCACCTTTATTTCCGGCTCCCGAAGCCGCCTCATACAGGCGGTAAGTTGTCCTGCGATTTCATCCAAGCTTATCGTATCGCAGCCGTTTCACAATATCCGGGATCTTGGCGGAGTCTTCATTCCATCTCCGCGCCCCTTGCTTCCCGCTGCGCATTCAGAGGGGTTTTGCTTCCTCGATCAACATGATCGGGATATCTTCCCGGATTTCATACATAAGCCTGCACTGCTCGCAAATGAGCCCCGTTTCATCGGGATTTAGATGTATAAGCCCTTTACATTTAGGGCACCTAAGAATTTCAAGAAGTTCTTTCTTTATAGACATCGGGCGAACTCCATTTTGAAACAGATCTCAGTCGTCAGAATCAGCGGCCAGAAAACGTTTTATTTCCGAGGGCTGAAGACCGACCCTGACGACTATTTTAGCTTCGCTCCGCCGGGTCCTGCGTTTGTTCGAATTTACGCGGCGCCTCCCTGCCCTCATCATCGAGCATCTGGCGGAAAGCGTCAAGGAGCGAGCGCATCCTGGCTCCAAATTGGATTCGATTCCGCCTCATTTCCGATATTTCCTGCTCCATCCTAGCAAGGCGATTGGCTGCCTCATTGAGTATCCCCTCGGCTTTGACTTCGGCCTCCGAAATAAGCAGCCGGGCCTCGCGTTCGGCATTCGCCTTAATCTGCTCGGCATTTTTTTGAGCGCTGACGAGGACGGCTCGAATGGTTTTCTCCCTGTCCCTGTGCTCTTTTACTTCCGATTCGAGGGTCTGGAGGTCCCTTTTGAGGTTGTCGTTTTCCTCCCTGCACAGGCGGAGATCTTCGGTTATGTCCCCCAGGAAAGTCTCCACATCGCGCGGATCGAGCCCCATCAGGCGCCTGCTGAATTTTTTCTCCCGTATCTCATTTATCTCCATCGAACTCGCTCCCAGCCGAATGTGAGGGACCCAAGAACGTCAAACGCCGCCCATATAAGCAGCCATGGTGTACAAACTCGGCACGATAAACCGGTCCAGAAAGATAATTGCAACGATCAATATAATTGGAGTGAAATCGATTCCACTGATGCTCAACGGGACCGCTCTTCGAATGCGGTAAAGCACAGGTTCGGTCACATTATAGAGGAACCGAACGATAGGGTTATAGGGGTCAGGACTTACCCACGACAGGATTGCGCGGGCGATAACAATATACATGTAAGCATTGAGGGCGATGTGAAGAATGTCGGCCACCGCCCTCAGAAAATAGGCAATAATGAACATCTCCGGCTCCATGAGCTTGGTAGTTGCCGAAATCGGTCCGCAATGGTTGAGACTACTTTTTTTCACGTGGCCTGTCAACCTGTGAGATGTGCAACGGCCTTTAAGATAGAGAATGAACCCGAATCAGCAGGTTAACCGAGCCGCCCTGCGTCTTCCGCCTTGACTTTGGACCCAAAAACGGAGATGAAGGGGCGGAACCGTGGAGCAGGACTGTTTCTCAGCAAGGTCGACAGCCTTGAGGCCAGGGGGGCGGGCAGATGAGCAGATTCCAGTTTGGCGAGTGGGTGCTGCTGACTTCTCAAAAAGGGAAAAAATGGCTCGTGCAGGTGGAGGAGGCGCAGTTTTCGTCCCATCTGGGGGGCATTCATCTGGGAGATATAGCGGGAAAGGAGGAAGGCGACTGGCTGGTTACCAGCAAAGGGGCGAAGCTGATGATCTTCAGGCCCACCCTTCAAGACTACATTTTCAACATGAAAAGGCGCACCCAGATTATTTACCCCAAGGACCTCAGCGCCATGATCTTCTACGGTGACGTATATCCGGGCTGCGAGGTCCTCGAGACGGGGATCGGCTCCGGCGCGCTTGCCCTTGCCCTGCTACGCGCCATGTGCGGACGTGGAAGACTTATTTCCGTGGACAAAAGAGCCGAATTTGCCATGGACGCCCGCGAGAATATAAGACGTTTTTTTGGCTCCGAGCCCTCGAATCACCAGATCGTGGTTGCCGACATAGAAAGCCTTTATCTTTCGTGCGAAGTGGACCGGATTTTCCTGGACCTTCCCGAACCATGGCGCGCTGTTGGAAACATGTCTGCGATGCTGCGGATGGGAGGGCTTCTGGTAAGCATGAGTCCCAACGTAGGTCAAGTTCAGCTTACTCACAGGCACCTTCAGACCAGCGGCTTTGGGGACATAGTCCATTTCGAACTGCTTAGACGGGACTGGAAAGTTGACCTGCTTCGCGCCCGTCCCTTCGACAGAATGGTCGCCCACACCGGCTTTATCACGGTTGCAAGGAGGGTTTCGTGCGAAAGGGCAGAGATCGAGGAATTTTGAGTTTTTAGTTTTTAATACTGCGAAGCGCCGAATTTCTGCGGGTACTGAAACGATGTTAGTGCGTGGCGTTATCGATGAAAGGTGAAAAGATCGACATCTCGATAGTGATTCCGGTCAGAAACGAAGCTGACAACATCATTGCTCTGGCTAGGGAGGTGGGGTCCGTAATGGACCGGGAATTTTCCCGCCGGTGGGAATGCATATGGGTCGATGACGGATCGAGCGACGGGAGTCTGGCCAGGCTTCGTGAAATTGCGGGCGCCAATCCGTGTCACAGGTACATCTCCTTCGAACGAAACGCCGGACAATCGGCTGCATTCTGTGCCGGGGTGATCGAGGCCAGGGCTGCAATAATCGCCACAATCGACGGAGACGGCCAGAATGACCCGGCGGACATTCCAGGGCTGTTTCGAACAGTCCAATCGGGCGCCGCCGATATGGCCAACGGCTATCGCGCCCTCAGACAGGACAATTTCCAACGAAAAATCTCATCCATTCTAGGCAACGGATTCAGGACCTTTCTTACCGGCAAAACCGTCAGAGACGCCGGGTGCTCGACCAGGGTTTTCCGTAGAGAATGTATCGAGCTCATGCCGCGATTTGCCGGTATGCACCGGTTTATCCCCACTCTGGCGGCCATGCAAGGTTACAGACTGAGCGAGGCGCCGGTAAACCACAGGCCCAGGCTCAAAGGGCGATCCAAGTACACCATCGGCAACCGCCTGTGGGTCTCACTGGCGGACATGTTTGGCGTATTCTGGCTGAAAAAAAGGGCCCTGCACTACATGATCAAAACGAAATCCGACTGATCGGTTTTGGCCAAGATTCGAATTACAATTTCGCCATTAAGATTATGGTCAAAAGAATGACTGGCTCCAGCAGGAACCGTCGCCCCGGCGAAAGCGCGGGGGGAGCGGTGTTTTAAAATCCAGTCCATATAGCAGTTTATCAACAAGCCCACAGTGTTTTGCCGGTTGAAAAACGTCTTGAATTGGTTTGTTCTCTGAGAGGCACAGTACGTGCATACCGCCATTTTCCAGGAGGAGTGCGCCGTGAAAATGGAAAACAGGCTGTCGAGGACTTCAGGGAAGGGAGGCTCCCGTGTGAGGGGCAAAGGCGGATTTACGCTGGTCGAACTGGCGGTGGTTTCGGCTATTGTAGCTATCCTGGCTGCAGTGGGAACGCCGGCATACATAAACTACGTTAACCGGACCAATCAGGGCCAGGCTGTCAGCATGCTCCTGACCGCCAGGCTCGAACAGGAGGAGTTTTGTGCGGACAACGGTCATTACGCAAGCACGATACAGTGTCTGCCTTCTTTTGTTCCGAGCGGCAGCAGCGGTCAGGCATGCCTGGCCAATTGCGCCGGATGCGCCAACGCCGCCGTGGTGGACAAGTATTCCTTCTCCGTGCACAACCCGGCTTCGGCCACCTATTACCAGGTTTCTGCAGCCAGAGCGGTAGGATCGACTTTCGACAGGTTGACAATCAGCTCAAGAACCGCGACTCCGATCGTGGTGAACCCCGGCGCACTGAAATTTTCCGTTTTTCAGTGGCTATTCCAGTAATATCCGAATTAGCTGCAGGGAGGATTAGAGGTGCCTGGAATTTATGATTTTTTTTCATTCGCCGTTCGCCGTTTACTGTTCACTGTCATCCTGGGGGCTGCGATTTTGAATCTGGTTTTTTTTTCTCCATGCAGGGCAATGCAGGCGACTCACGGACCGGTAACAGTCCAGAATAATTTATCGCCCAACACGGGACAAATTCTCTCATCTGCGCCTCCGGCGCAAAGCTCAGCGTCACAAACCTCCCCGCAAAGCCCGGCATCGACGCCTTATTCACGAGGCCCGGCATTACCGTCTTCAGTGAAAAGCGCGGCATCTCCGCCTTCCGCAAGAAGCCCGGCCTCACCGTCCTCCGTGCCCGGCCCGGTATCACAGCCTTCCGTGCAAAACTGGGTTCAAAGCGTATTCATCGCTACCATGGAGGGCAGCATGATCTATTCCAAGGATGGGAGGCAGTTCGAAACCGGCGGGGCAAAGGTTATCGACAACAGCCGCAAGGCAGCCGGAGCGAAGCAGGCCGACCTGTTT
Source organism: Syntrophobacteraceae bacterium (assembly GCA_035624985.1). Classification (GTDB taxonomy): domain Bacteria; phylum Desulfobacterota; class Syntrophobacteria; order Syntrophobacterales; family Syntrophobacteraceae; genus SbD1. Next base: position 8,426 of record DASPQK010000151.1, read on the forward strand.
TTTCAAAACGGCAGCCTTGTGGAAGTGATCCTTAGATGAGGAGCAGTTCATGAAGCGGGCCTTTTTGATCGTAACTTTGCTCTTTTTTTTCCCGCTTGCTTTTTTGCCTGGGGATGTCCCTGGAGCCACAAGCCCATGCAGCAGTTCGCTGATGCCTCCCTTCATCGCCACCGGGGTCAAGCCCAACGTGCTTATAATCCTCGATAACTCAAACAGCATGGATGAAGATTTTTACGGCAACGCAGTAGGTTCTTATTCTCCGGTCAGCAAATCCGTCGTAGCAAGGCAGTCGCTGCAAAACCTGGTTCAAAATCTTGTGATTAAGGCCAATGTCGGAATAATGACATTCACACTGCCAGGCGACACCAGTCCGGGTTGGTATATCCATAACGCCATGCCTTTTACTTCGTACGATCCGGCCTCATACTGCGCGAATCCGCCACCCGATTGCGTGACTTATTGCGCGACTGGGAGTTCCACCGCGAAAAGCAACTGCGAGGCGGCTTGCCCCGGTCTTACGACAACTCAATACAAGGTTTGCTGCAACAGCAGCGGAAGCCTCTTCACATCGGGTTTTCCGGATTTCCTGCTTTCGCTGCCTCCAAACGGCCCTTATGCTTTCAACGAACCTACGGGAACAAGAGCCAGATATTGCGGACTGGCTTATCCCAAGACAACCACTATGGCGATCCTGGACCAGAACGGCAAATACGTTAACATGTATTGGAATGTGCCCGATCCATTTTATGACACCGGAAACGACGGCACTCAGTTCGGATACACCGGAAGCGACCAGCCATATTCAAACGCATACAGTCCTGCGGAAAACGCATGGAACGAGTATGCATACTATTATAACAAACTTAACTATAACCAATACTCTCAAGAGGTGATGAGCGACCTCGGCAACAACAGCAATAACGGACAGGGCTATAGCAGCTATGACACCAGCTACTACTTTATACCGACCGATTCGGACTGGGCTTTGGGTTTTTTCAACTGGGGACAGAGGATGCCGTGGTATTACGTCGGCCCGACCTGGTTCAGCCAGAGCGCGCCGGGTTCTCCCCAGGGATACCTTCATGTTGCGGTTGGCGACCTGACCAATTCGACCCAGTACAATAATGTTTACAATATTTTGAATCCAAACGTCGAAACCCGCGTTCCCATCCCTCTCAACACACCCTATATGAGCTGCACTCAGACGGGGTCGAACGCAAACACCTGCCCTTACATTGTAAACGCCGGCAATACGCCGACAGCAGGAGCGCTGACGACTGCGCTCAGCTATTTCAACGGCACCTTGTCGCAAAACGGGACCAGCTATGCCAGTCCCATCACTTCGTCGTGCCAGCAGAATTACATAATTCTGGTAACCGACGGTTTGCCGGATACTCTACTGAACGGCTCACAGACCATAGACACTTCGACCGTCATGCCTCAAGTCATCACGGCGCTCCAGGAATTGGCCAATACACCCCCCAGCCCTCTCCCACAGGGCTGGACGAACGTGACCCAGAAAATTAACGGCACGACATATACCTTTCCGGTTCTAACATATGTTCTCGGGATTGGTTCCGAAGCCACGGCAGGTCCAAACCTCAACAGCATGGCGGTAGCGGGCGGAACGGCCGTCAACGGGCAGGCCTATTATGCTTCAGACGCCGATGCGCTGGTGGCTGCTCTGAACGCCATTGCCGCGAACCTGCTTCAGCGCGTAGCGGCAGGCAGCTCTATCTCGATCCTGTCCGAAGGCCAGACCCAGAATGGAGACAACATGCTCCAGGCCGTCTTTTATCCCAGCAAATACTTTGGGACTACGCTTACATACTGGCCGGGCTACCTGTACGACTACTGGTTCTATAACAGCACAACATACAACAACATAAGAGAGGACACCGTTCACGACTATATTCTCGAATTGAACGAGGACGACGGAATATCTTTCCAATTCAACCAGCAGACGGGCCTTTCTGTGAATCGTTACTCAGACCCGACCGGCAGCGGCAATCCGAGCGTATTCGTCAATAATGAAGGGCTGGATTCTCTTATCCCCTTATGGGAAGCCGGGAAGCTGCTTTACCAGACACCGGCCTCCAGCAGGGTGATCTACACTCCGGGCAGCAGTTCCAGCGATCTGGTCCTCTTTAATACATCCAATGCAACCCTCACTTCAACCACGTCCTCACCTTTGGGATCGCCCTCAAACTTCACTTCATGCCTGCAGGGATCGAGCGGCACCGCGACCATGAACAATCTCATAAACTACGTAATGGGGGTCGATCTGCCCGGATGCAGGAGCAGGACAGTGGGCCTGTGCTCGAACGGGACCTCTTTGAGCAACGCTCCATGCGTGACCAACAGCGACTGTACCGGATCAGGTTATGGCAGCTGCAGTCAAAACGTCTGGAAATTGGGGGACATCGTCTATTCCACGCCCCAGATTAAAAGTGATTACAAATATTGCTCCAACGGTTCCTCTTTCAACACCCAGGCATGCTCCCAGGATGCCGACTGCACTTCACAGGCTTACAATTCATGTCAGAAAGCGTTTTCCGTTGTCTTTGTCGGCGCAAACGACGGGATGCTGCATGCTTTCCAGACAGGGGTTTTGACCACACAGGGGCTGGACCCTTCTCAACACCAGATCGAAGCTTTGACGGGAATTCCGACCTCCAGCATGGGCACGGAATTGTGGGCCTTCATTCCCCAAAACGTTCTTCCTTACCTCAGGTGCCTTGCCGTTCCACCACCGGGCACTTGTCATCTTTATTACAACGATTTGAGTCCGTTCATAAGCACCATGAATGTAGACACTACGACATACGTGAACGGCAATCCGATTACGACGACGGTGACAAAAACGATTCTGATCGGGGGGATGAGACTAGGGGGCGGGTCCGTACAGGCATCCTCGCCGGCAAATTACTGTTTCAGCAGTTCCGGGGTATCCAATGGACAGTCATGTACGAACAACACGAACTGCACGACCGCCCCTTATAACGCGAGATGTTCTGCCGCTTATCCCACAAACGTGCCGGCGGACACATGTTCGGGCGGCTACGTGACATGCTCCAATCCGGCTACCTGTTACGGGAACGCGCCGCAAAATGCTTCGAGTTGCATCGGGCTTTCATCTTACTACGCCCTTGATATCACAGACGTACAGAATCCCGTGCTCCTATGGGAATTCAGCCATCCATTTATGGGTTACACTTACTCAGGTCCGGCGGTCATCCACAAGTGGTCAAATCCGTCTTCTTTTACCGGCGACCAATATTACGTAATGTTCCTATCCGGTCCTACAGGACCATCGGACGGCAGTTCGGTTCAGGACGTAAAGGTGTTCGTCCTTTCGCTCAACTCCAGCCTTGGAATAGGCAACGTCTACTATAACGATCTGGGAAGCGCGACAAAGAACGGGTTTGGCGGCAGGCTTTTCACCAGCGGACTGGATGTCAACGGGGACGGTTATACGGACTTTGTTTTCTTCGGCTACGCGAATTCGCCCGCTGGAAGCGCCACAGGCTGGCAGGGGGGCATTGGGAAGGTCAACACCAACAACAGCGATGCAAGCGCCGCCCTGATCCCCCAAAACTGGACCTATGACATTTCAACGTACAGCAACATCGCGCAGTTGCCCATAACCGCGCAGATAGCAGCCGAGCAGTGTTTCGGCACATGGTATCTGTATGCCGGGACGGGGAGGTATTTTTTCCCTCTGGACAGCTATTACGGGCCCGCCAATTCGGGTCTAAACTACCTCATGGGGATACCATTCACGTGCGATCAATACAATAACAATTGCACCAGCGTCACTTCGCTGGACAACAGCGCAGCGGCATGCACCGCTTTGCAACAGGGTTCGACTTTCTTCGATCAGGCCGGCTGGAAGTATTCGCTCAACGGGTCTTCCGGCTCCTTTCTCAACGAGAGGATGATCACCGACCCCACCACATCCTCCACTAACATGGTATTCATGGTCACCTCCGAACCTACTTCGGATCCATGCAGTTATGGCGGCCAGAGCCGCGTGTGGGGCCTCAACTGCGCCACAGGGGGAGCGGTTACGGATACCTCATGCAAGGGATTTTCGGTGACAAACCTTAGCGGCACCATGTATCTGCAAACCTCTACCGGGGCGGTATACCAGATCAGCGCCGCCAGCTCGTTTACCGATTCGACCACGGGCAACAGAACAACTCCGTGGTACATCGGCATGCCGCCAGAAACTGCGGCGCCGGTTGTTCAGCCGGCGACACTGCCGACCAGAACGGGGCAGTTGATACAATGGATTGAAAGATGAAGCACGAACGAGGGTTCAGTCTGGTTGAACTGATGGTGGTAGTTTCGATTGGCGTGCTGCTGCTGGCGTGGGGCATTCCGTCGTACTCCACCTGGAAAACGAAGCACGATATCGAAAACGAAATGGTCCAGTTTTACAGCGACCTTCAGCTGGGACGTATGACGGCTTACGCAAATAAGGTTGTATCGGGCATTTTGTGGGGGGCAGCCGCGAGCAGCACCAGCATCACTTCATACCAGATAATGACTGATGTGAACAACACCGGCACCATTGACAGCGGCGCCTCCCAAGTCGCGGGCACGGGCACCGTGGACCCAAAGTATCCCATTATTTGTTCGGCAGATCAGAAGAGCGTGAGCTTTGACGGCAGGGGCTTTCTGTACACGGCTAATGCGCCTGACAGCAATAATCCGATCACATTCAGCGTTAATGCTCCTTTGGGTTCGGCGGCTGCGATAAATTGTGTGTATGTGACAAGCACTAGAATAATACTGGGAAAAATGAATGCGGGAGTTTGCAAGCCAAAATAGAATGCGAGGGTTCACTGCAAAAGTTTGCGCCAATCGGGGGTTTACGCTTATCGAGGTGATGGTCTCCCTGATAGTGCTAGCCTTCGGGCTGCTGGCATCGGTTGTCGGGATAATGTCGGCGCTCGATTACAGCCTGGTCAACGAAATGCGCAACGACGCCATGAAGATAGCCCAGGAACAGGAGGAAGCGGCCAGAAACATGCCCTACGCCAATATTCAGACTATTCCGACCGTCCAGATCATCACGAGGCAGGTGAGAAAACAGTCTGTCGCCTATACTGTGAATTTTTACCGTCCAGCGAACTGGGTGGCGACTTCCGGCTCAAACTCGGGAATGAGCAGGCTGCAGTTTACCGTTCAATGGCAATACAAAAACAGTATTTCGAATCAAATGAAGCAATATTCTTATGTTCTGGAGACAATTGTGAGGCAGATGAAATGAGCGGACAGCGCGGCATGACCATGGTGGAGCTGCTGGTTGGCCTGGCGATTGTCATGCTTATAGTCGGCGCGGCGGGAACAGCCTACCTGAAGCTGCTGAGAACTTACAGGACCCAGGGAAGGCTTGCCCAGAGCTACATGGCCAATTTGACCGGACTGGAGATACTGCGCTACGATATCGAGACGGCCGGGTTCGGGCTGCCAGCAAACCTGGGGACGGGCGCAACTTACAGCGAAGCCTCGGATGGTACGGTGCCTTCCTATAATCCATCGGCTCTAAACGATGCGCCTGGAAACCCTCCTCGAGCGTTCGCACACTTGAACAACGGGGGCGCCAACGGCTCCGACGCGCTCGCCATAAAATCAAGCGCGGCCAACGTGTTCAACAATCCCACAGGCAGGAAATGGTCCATGATCACCAACGCCCCAAACATCCAGGCGCCCGCCAATACCAATGCGAAGGTGAAATTATGGGGAGTTACGGGGTTGGATCCCGTCATGGACTTTACGACCAACGAATACTTCATCATTCTGGACAATAACGGCGTCCTGCAGCCCCATTCAGGGGCGTGGGGCTGCTATACATTCAATTCTTCGGCCTGGAATGCCGGTTATTATTACAACACTACCTCACCCCCAAATAATATCCCAAGTCCCACAAGCAGCCAGCAAGTCTTCTACATTTATGGCCTCGACAACACCAGCAATAACAGCACCGGCGTGCACAGAATGCCGTTCAACAGGGTGGATTACTACCTTGACAATTCAATTGCGGCCGATATTCCAAGCAGTTGCGCCAGTGACACCTATATTTTGTACCGAAGCACGATCGACCAGCAGACCGGACAGTTCGATAAAACCCCCCTGGTCGACTGCGTGAAGGATTTTCAGGTGGCTTTCGGGCTTGACCCCAGCGGCGGCACTAACCCGGCCCAGACAATCGTGTGGCAAGACAATCTGGCCGGAATGAACGCTTTGCAAATACAGCAGAAGCTCCGCGAAGTGAGAGTATTCGTGCTTTTCCAGGAAGGACTGGGGGACACGGGCGCGACGCCGGATTTTCGGTTTTCCGGCTATCTCAATCTTGGCGACCAGGACATCGCCAACAGCCTCGATTCGGGCAATTATCCAACGAACACCTTTCAGCAGTGGAGCAGTCCAGCCCTTACGGGTCACCCGCAGCTGAGCAGCTTCAATCCCTCCGGCCAAGACCTTCAATACAGGTGGAAGATCGTGGAAATGGCCGTCAAACCGATGAACCTCATGAACCTGGGGACCCGTTGAAACGGAGCCGAGTATGGACAACCCGATCCCAAACCAAAAAGGAATTGCGCTTGTTTCCACACTGTTGCTGGTGGTGCTTGGATTTGGGGTAGTGGCGATCATGTTTCGGCTCTCTACCCAGGAGGCGAAGCTGGCCATTTTGGAGCAAGGCTACACAGCCGCTCTCGACGCCGCCAAATCCGGGACCGATCTTTTCATTTACATGGTGCAAAACCAAACCCCCAACCCACCGGTGCCGTCCGGGTCAGGAGCGAGCACGCCTTTCGGCACGAGCTTTCTTAACGGCAAGTGTCTTAACGTAAAGATGTCCAACTCGACGTCGAACTGGTCCACCAATGCGAATTGGGCGGGATGTCCATCAGCGACGAGCACCGCAGCGCCTTCGGCGATAAGCACAAACCCAACCGACAGCCCCGACATAACCCTTGCGTTAACCAACGGCTCAATTCCCTACACAGTCTACGTCAAACTGATCGATAACTATATGAGTACGGCGACCGGCGCAACCCCCTGTCAGAACGGCTGTTATTATTACACGGCCATCTCACGCGCCCAGCCTCAAGGATCCAACGAGTACGCCGAGGTATTCTTCGTATACCGTTACTCTCAATAAGGGCGGGCGCGAGCCGGGACCGCGAAGAGCGTCACGAGCGTGAAGAACCGAGCAAAAGAAGCTCAGTGTGCTCAACCCGGCGGGGTGACCCGGTGTCGCTGATCGTGTTCAGAGTCGACAAAGCCAAAATTGACATTCTGCCCTCGTAATCCCGCGCTGCTTCATCATCGCAGCACTCGCGGCATGGACGCTCGATTTTCCGGCAATGCCGCGCTCGATTGCAGTTTCGTTTCGGGGGCGATTGTCCGCGCCTGTGTGAACGGAGCCGGCGGCCAGCGGCCTCATCCATACCCTGCGCTGATTCTGTTGAATGATCGTTCACTTTCTGAGGGCGGTCTTTTTCCCTTTCAAGCAGGCTTTTTCCCTTTTAAAAATATTCAAGTTTTCCGCCTTAACTGTCGATAAATAAGTCAACGCGAATTCGAACTGCAGCGAATGGATTCTTAAACGAATCGACAAGGAAGTTAACAAACAGATCAAGGAGGATTAGTCATGTCACTTGTTGTCAACACCAACATGAACTCTCTCACCATTGAGAACATCCTTAACAACACCAACAACGCCATATCAACCTCACTCCAGCGGCTTTCGTCAGGCCTGAGAATCAACTCGGCCGCAGACGATCCGGCTGGTTACGCAATCGCCAACGATTTCAACGCGAAGATCGCATCGATGCAGGTTGCTTCCCAGAACGCGAATCAGGCCCTGTCCATGCTTCAGACGGCCGACGGCGCATACAGCCAGATCAACAACATCCTGGTGCAGATGAAATCTCTGGCGACAGAGGCGGCCTCCGGTCAGGAGTCAACCAACAACCTGACTTCTTTGAACAACGAATTTTCCGACCTCCAGGGCGAAATCGACAAGATCGCCAACTCCACTCAGTATGGCACCACGAGCCTGATCAATGGTGCGACGACCGTCACTTTCCAGGTCGGGGCATCCAACAGCTCCAACGACCAGATAATATTGACTTTCAACGACGCCACGCAGTCAGGTTTGGGAGTCAACAACCTCCACATTAATTCTCAGACGAACGCCGCAACCGCCATGGACACACTCGATACGGCTCTTACCTCGATAAACGCGTTCATGGGCGACATCGGCGGATACCAGAACCAACTGCAATACACGATCAACAACCTCACCACCGGCATACAGAACTTCACGTCATCCGCATCCACAATCGAGGATGTAGACATGGCGTCCGAAGTCAGCAACCTTACCAAGCACCAGATTTTGGAGCAGTCGGCAATGGCGATGCTGGCGCAGGCCAACACTCAGCCTCAGTCCATACTCAAGCTGCTCGGTTAATTTTACGAGATCCATTCGTCAGTTCCAAGGCGGCCCCTGCGGGCCGCCTTTATTTTATGGAGTTGCCGTCATTGGCCGACCGGCTTCAGGGTGGACAAATCGAACTTTCGCCCGTTAATGGTGAGAGCGCCGTGCTTGAAGACCGCACTAGATTTGAAGGCGCCGTCATCGGAAGCTATGTATTTTGCCGCCACGAGGTCTTTTACAATGTTGTGTGCGTTCATTTTCGTCGATTCAGGGTCCTGGCCGGGATCATGGAGCAAATTTTCAGCGACAAAGTACCCCAGCGGTTCTGAGACGGAGAGTTCGGCACTGGCGTCGATGCCTGCGAGGAGGAGCAAAATGCTTTGGGCCGGATTTCCCATGAGGCCCGCAAAGCCCAGCCTGGCCCTGCCTCTGAGATCTCCTTTGTCAGTAGAGAGCCTTAGCTGCTTTATTTCGAACTCCGGAGACTTTGCAATCAGATCGAACAAGAGCGCCTCAGCCGATTTTGCCATTTCTTTTTGGGCGGGTTCGTTGCGCTGAGCGCCTGCACTTTTTTCCTGGAGGTCGCGGGCAAGCTTGTGAAAACGGGAAACGACTCCTGCGTCAATCTTACGGGCCTCGAGCTCCATGATGAAAGGGCCAAGCGCAATGCCTTCCACATCGAACCTGTCAAAACTCAGATGAAGCGCAACGCCGATCGTCTGGCCCGAGACGCCGGAATCGGCTTTTGCCCTGAACGAAATGAGGCCAAAGGGGCTTTTGTCTTTTTGGCTGCACTCGATGCTGCCGATCGAAAGGGCAGCCGACCCGACATTTATGTCCTTTAAGCCGGGATGCGAATTGAAATCGGCTTCAAGATCTTTCATCCGCAAGATAAATTGATTTTGTCCCTCAATTTGCAGGGAAGGGCAACTCCAGGAACCTGTGATTTGAGCAGGCCGGGCGTCAAATCTGGATTTGGCAGCAAAGCCGCCGCACTCTGCTTCGAATGATCCGCCCGCGTTATCGGGGAATTTTTTCTTGAAGGATAGGACATCCAAATATGATTCTGCACTGCCGTCGATGAAAAGGATAGTGAGGGCCTCGGAATTTTGGAGTTCGGGAATTGTTTCCAGCAGCTTTTTCAAAGCATCTGCGGAATCGTCCGCCGGGGCCAGCCTGGTTCGGATTACCGCAAGCACAGGCTGGAGGCCGCCTTTGAGGTGCGGATTTTTCAAAAAGACAAACGGCCCATGATAAATTGAACTGATGACATTGAACCTTATCGATCCCGCCTCACGCGGCAGGGTCAAGGTAAATGCGGTCAAAGCGCTGGATCTGAAAATGGAGCGCTGGTAGCTGCCGGTCGAAGCCTCCAGGTTGTTAAGACAGTTGATTTGGGCTATCAGGCGATCGTGCTGCGCACGGGCCTCTGTCCCCAACCAGTAACTGGCGCCTACATAAACCGCAATCAGCGCCAGACAAAGAATTAAGATTGCGTACAAAGTCTTTTTCATGGGGCTTCCTCACCAACAGGTGCAATGTAGCCGTGTTTCATGAGCCAATCCACGTGAAACATAACGGCCTCCCTAGAATAGCCGAAAAAGGATGCTGCATTCACTGTAAGCTCTTCGAGTGTGGGTTCCTTTGCGCTCATCAGCAGAAGGTACTCACTGCAAGCATTATCCATGAACGCACTGAGGTCTTCGTAGAGTATCGGTTGAAATCGCTCGTTGTATCGATCCCGCCCGTAAGGCGTCAGGGCGACTTGCATTCCGCCTTCCAGCCAGGCAGTTGGATAACCGGCGTAAATTGTTTTGATTTGCGGTGTAAGGAATACCGGCGACTTTGCCGCCCTTAGGTCCAAACGGGCGGCCATGGCCCTTTGCTTCAGTTCCCGCCACAGTTCTTCATAGCGCGGAATTACGGCCTGCCAGTGGCAGCGCATTGCACGAACACGCGCTCTAATCCCCATCTCCAGCCTCTTCTCGGGATTGGAGGCAAGCTCGACTATCGCCTCTGCCAGTACGCTCATATCAACCGCAATCTTCTGGGCGAGATAAAACCTTGCGGAGGATGGGTCCAGCAGGCCCATAGTCAGGTCCCATGGGCTCTGGTTCATGCTACTGTAGGAAGGAATGAGAAAACCGGTGAGACCGTCCTCTACAAGTTCCTTATATCCACTGAAGTCCGAAGCTATGACGGGAAGGCCGTGAGCCATCGCTTCCAGGATTGTGAGACCGAAAGTCTCCTGGTAATTGTCCGTCAGGGAGATGAATATGTCTGCTGCGCTGAATAAAGCAGTTTTCTTTTCCTGCGGGACGTTGCCTTCGATGCGCACACAGTCCTGAAGCTGCAAGCGTTCCACCATGCTATGCGCCAGTTCCAGATCGGTGCTTTTTCCCCCGCCGGCCAGGATCAGGGTGAATGGGGACAGTTTGCCCTGCCTGCTAAGCCACTGGATCATCTCGAGCAACGGTGACAGGTCCATTTTCTGACGAGGTGAAAACCGGGCCAGTGAGAGCATGATGCAGTGATGCGCGGGTATGCCCAGTTCGTTGCGGCACTGGCGGGAATCCCCGGTCTGGAAGGCCCGGTCCGAAATGCCCAGTGGGATTTGGACCATCTCGGGCGGCGCAGGGAGACTTCCTCCAAAAGACTCAGCGAAGCCTTCCCTGATCGTGGAGAACGCTCTCGTGAGCAGGTCTCTGGCGCAGTTGCTGGAACACACTATACAGTCGCAGGACCTGGGACCCGCAAGAAGCAGCTGTATGAATCGGGTTTGCATCAGTGCTCCATCGAGGGAGTGAGTCACTCCGCTCACGGGCAAGGGCAGACCGACACGATTGCGCAGTTCGATAAGATAGGGCATGTGGTAGGTGAAATCGCCCTGGTGCATGAAATCTACAAGGGTGTTTTCAAGATGGTTGAAAAAACTTGCGCTAAGCGAGATCTTGAGGCGGTTTCTCAATTCAGGCGGCAGCAGCTTTTGGATTTGCATCTGGAAACGGGCCCTGCTGTTTGTGTCCGGACAGAAGATGTGATAGCTTTCCAATGTCCCGTATTGCAGAAGAGCATAAAGGAATTCCTGATTGACCACGGGCTTTCCCATCTTGTCCTGCCAGAAACCGTTTTCGAGAAGAAAAGTATCCAGGCTGCCTAATTTCATTGATTTATCCCTCGTAAAAAAACCTTATCACAATGGGACATAAATTCAATACATGTTAGCCCTGGAGTTCGTGCGGCGTCGTTTCAACATATCCTTCGTGGGATAGAGCAGTGGCGGAGGGCTCTATTATTATGTCGGCCTTGTATGTATTTTCCAGGTTCACAATTTCGGCCCGTTTTCGATTCAGAAGATAGCCAGCGGCGTCGGCAGGCAGCACTGCTTTTAAAACAGCCGGTCTTTTCTGCACGAGGGTTGTCCAGATTTTTCTCAAATAGTCAAGGGCCGTAGCCTCGGTTGACCGTACAAGACCGCTTCCCTGACACAGGGGGCATTGTTCGTAGGAGCCGCGAAGAATGTTGAGTCCCAGGTGCTGGCGCGACAACTCGAGGAGGCCGAACTTGGAGATGCGTCCCAGGGAGATCTTGGCCTTGTCCTTTTTGATCTCCTCTTTCAGCCGGCGCTCGACTTCACGCGCATGCCTTTGGTCCCTCATGTCGATGAAATCGATCACCACAAGCCCGCCAAGGTCCCTGAGCCTCAACTGGCGCGGTATTTCAACCGCGGCTTCAAGGTTGACCTTGAAGGCCATTTCCTCTACGGCCCCTTCAGCGCTTGTACGCCCAGAGTTCACATCGATTGAGACAAGCGCCTCGGTGGGATCGAAAAGCAGGTGGCCTCCGGACCTGAGCGGCACTTTTTTGCGGAATACCTGAGAAATCTGTTCTTCGAGGTTGTATTTGGAGAAAATCGGCCCTTCTTCTTTAAAAAGTCTGACGGCCTTTTGATTTCTCGGATTGACGATTCCCAAAAATTCCTTGACCCTTCGGTAAACCTCCCTGTCATCGACAAAGATATTTTTCATGCCAGTGGCGAAATAGTCGCGAATGACCCGAATTGCGAGGTCCTGCTCCTTGTAGATCAGGGAAGGAGCAGTGGAATCCTGGACCTTCTTTTTTATTTCTTCCCATATTTTGGTGAGGTGGTCGAGGTCTTTGATGATTTCGCGTTTGCTTCGGTTTTCGGCGGCCGTTCTCAGTATCACCCCGAATTCATCGGGGACTTTGAGGTTCCTGGCCAGTTCTTTCATCCTCTCCCGTTTGTCGCCGTTTTCGATTTTTCTGGAAACCCCGCGCTGGTCCTGTCCGGGCATCAACACTATGTCCCGGCCGGCCAGGGAGACATAAGTAGTGAGCAGGGCCCCCTTGGCGCCCAGTTCCTCCTTTACCACCTGGACGAGCACTTCCTGGCCGGGGTGGATCACGTCCTGGATTCTGGCATTGTCTTCGATGTCGGAGTCGTAATATTCGGGGTGAGTTTCAGAAAAGGGAAGAAACCCGTTACGTTCGGCGCCGTAATTAACGAAAGCGGCCTGCAGACTGGACTGAATGTGGGTTATTATACCCTTATAAATGTTTCCGCCAATCTTGCCGCGTGTCGCCGTTTCTATGAAAAAGTGTTCGAGGGTGTGGCCTTCTACTACCGCGATCCGAAACTCTTCCGGGTGGATCGCGTTAATGATCATGGTTTGATACGACATTTAGCTGCCTTACCGTTTCTGTTGCCCGACATCCGGGATTCGAGGTGTTGTTTTGTCTGATATACAAAGGTGCGCAATGCTATCTCCCGGTTGGGCTGAATTGCCCCATCATAAGGCGCATCGATGTAGGGCATACGCATTTTGTTAAGAAGCGGTTTGAGAATGGCCGTGCAGACGGCGCTGGGCATGCAGGTGAAAGGAAACACGTTTACCACGCCGTTATATCCTTCGTGCAGATACTCAAGCGCCGTCCCGATGCTCAGGCACGATTCGGTTCCCACATCGAAGCTGAACAGTCGATCCCGATCGAGCTGTTTTTCAATTACCGCTATACTGTGATCTTTATGGATGTCTATGTATCTGAGCGCCCGGTTGTAAACCTGGTGCTGGCGACCCATTTGATAATATTTCTCGATTTGTGTGGAAATCAATTCGTTCAGAACGGTCCTCAAACCTGCGAAATCCAGCCTCAGCAGCGCCAGTTTGGCATGGCGCTTCTGGTCTCTAACCATATCGTAGGTCACGTAGTTTATCCACTCAGCAACCGAGGCCACCACGATCTCTGCTCCCAGCCGTTCGAGCACCCTCACTATGTGCTGATTGGAGTCCGGATGCGTGCGGACGTAGATTTCACCAATGATTCCAACGAGCGGACGCCTGGGCTGCCGGGTGTCGACAAACGTTTTGGCTGTGGAGGCTACGTCTTCGACGATATCGAAGAGTCTTTTGAATTGGAGCGATGCTCCATTTTGTTCGACCTCCGTAACGGTCGCCTCAAGAGCTTTTTGCATGAAGGAGTCCGTCAGACCCTGGCGAAGTTCGTATGGTCGCACGCGCCATGTGATACGGTCAAATATATCCGAAATAACTATAACCACGTAGGATACTTTTCTGAATATGGCGGAGGCCTCCGCCGGCATGATATCTGCTGTGGAATAGGAGTTGCGGGTCGAAAGATATGTAATTGGAACGTCGCGGAACTCCTCGAACCTGTCCAGGACGAGCCGCTGCATTTTGTTGTACATTCCAAAACGGCATGGGCCGTCAGCTTCGGGGAGGAAATAAACGTATTTGTCAGCGGAAAAATCGGCCCCAAGTTTTTCTTTCTCTGCGCGCAGAAAATAGAGGATGTCGCCGAGCGTTACCTGGCAGGGGAAGCACTCCTTGCCGGAAGTAAATTCTTTTCCGAGGGCCAAGCCCTTGTAAGTTTCCATAACCAGGGCGTTTACCCCCACTGCGCGGAAAGTGGCGGCAAGCAACCTGGAAGCAAAAGGCGCCATATCCGGGATGAGCAGTGTCTTGCCGGTTACGTCAAACTGTTTGACCTTGTCATAGAAGCGTTCGAAGTGCTGCTTTCCGGGAGGCGACATTTTAAAACCTCATAAGACCTACGGGGCCTATAGGACCTATAGGAGATGGAGCATCCCGCAGGAGCCGACCGAAAAACTCCAACCTAAGGCCTCAAGATAAAACTATCCCGCTGCTTCCAGCGAGTCGGGTTCATGGCGTTGGAGTTTTGCGGGCAGCCGTTTTTCCTGAAGGTTTTTCACCACGTTGCGGTAGGCCTCCACACGCGTAAGGAGGCCAGCCACAGCGCTATGCTCATCGAGTTCCAGTATAAGGGAGGGCTTTTCCCTCAGCAAGTGACGGTAGAAATGCTCGATGAAGGAATCGGCCCCGCAACTGAAATTGGTAAGATGAACGCCATACCAGTTTGGGGTGCGAAGGACCCTTTTTGCCGTCCTGATGATCCTGGCCCCCAGTCCCCAGAACATTCGCTTGAAATCGCTCATATCTTCGGAATCCGAACTGACCAGGTCCATGGGAAGCGCCTTTATGCCCAGTTTTGCGAGTTGCTTTCCGAGCTGGAGGTTGAGCCTGTCGTCGTAGAGATTATAGGGGCGCCCGGTAACGATCCAGACAGGTTCCGAAGGCTCCATGCGGGCGATTATTTCATTTCCGGTCTCAACGAGGTCTCGGCGAAATTGCCTTTGTCTTGCCATCGCTTTGAAGATTGCACCTTGGAGCCGCATCCTGGCCGGTGTCAAGCCGGCGGGAAATGCCTTTTCGAAAGCGAAGACCAGATTTGCCGGGTCTTCCTTCAAATAGAGGGAAGGCCGAATGATCCTGCTGTCGGCGATGTTTAGAGCAGACCGGCTCATGAACTGAGAACTCTGGAGCAACGGACAGAAGTAGCCTATTTCATCGGGCTGCGGCACAGGCGCATTGACGACATTGGGCAGGAACAGCAATTCGGCCCTGTCCATAAGGTAGCGGACGTGGCCGTGGAAAACCTTGACCGGAAAGCAGACCTCGGAGACCACATTTTCAACGCCGATGAAAGCCAGCTTGTTGGTGGTCCTGGGGCTGAGCAGCACCGGAAAGTCGAGCTCGGAAAAAAGGTGTGCCCAGAAAACCCCCCACTCAAGCGAATGCAGGGCAAGGGGTATTCCAACCACCGGCCTTGGATGACGCGCCGCGTCAGCTTCAGCGAGCAGGTTGCCCGCTTCCATGAGGGCTTGCTCGAAAATGGACCGCCTGACCTGAAAAAAGTCCGTTTCACCGCCTGTCCCCGTCCTGGTCTCGTAGCGGCCGCAATCGCCCCCCCATACGCTTTTTCTTTCTCCGAAATTATAGATCTTGAGCTTGCACTCATTATGGCATTTCTTGTCCGCGTTGCAGATGCTTTCGGTAAAGTTCACCTCCATGGAAGCAAGCTGGTCCAGGTCTCGCCTGCGGTATCGATCCGCCTGCTCTTTGAAAAGCTCCATTGCAGACAGGGCGGCGCCGAAGGCGCCCATCACCTCACGATGTTTTGGGACAATCACCTCGCGCTTGAGCACTTTTTCGAAAGCGGCGACGATTCCTTTGTTTAACGAAGGTCCGCCCAGGAACATGACGCGTTTGCCGATGCGTCTTTTTTCCACCACCCGGTTCAGATAGTTATAGACGATGGCATAGCAAAGTCCTGCAATGAGGTCCTGTCGCTGTCCGCCTTTCTGCAGGCAGCTCGCCAGGTCGGATTCCATGAATACCGTGCACCGCTCGGCAAGATGGATCGGACTGTTGGAGCAAAGGGCTATTTCCTGGAACTCTCCGACAATATTGATCTTCATCTTGTTTGCAAGCTCGTGGAGAAAGCTTCCCGTGCCTGCCGCACAGACCTTGTTCATATCGAAATCAAGCGGATAGGTGTTTTCTATCATGATGTACTTTGAGTCCTGGCCGCCAATTTCGAATATTGTGTCCACTTCAGGATCGATTTCAACCGCTCCGCGGGCGTGCGCCGTGATCTCATCTATGACCAGGTCCGCACTGAGAAAGTCCCCGACAACGTTGCGGCCCGACCCCGTTGTGGCGATCGCCATGAGTTTGACCCTCTGTCCGACCTCTTCCTGCAATTTGCGCAGAAGCCGCTGGGTAACCTCGATTGGTTTGCCCTGGGTGGCCACGTAGCACTTATGAAGAATCTGGGCGTTTTTTCCTACTAAAGCGTACTTGGTGGTAGTCGAGCCTACATCTACCCCCAGGTAGGCTTCGAGCGGTTCTCCCTTTTTCTTTCTCCACGGCTTCAGATCGTTTTCCGGCTCAAAACGGGTTAACGAAAGTTCCAGCCGCTCGGCCCTCGGAAAGCTGTAGACCGTTTGGGAGCCTGCATAGATGAGCACCGAGAGGTCCACCTCATTTCGCCACATTTGTTTCTGGGCTTGAATGGCCGCACCAAGAGCGCCAATTGAGGTATGGTATGCCGGGACGATCAGAGAGGGGAAATAATGTTTGAATGCTTTGACCTGCAAGCGATTGGAGGCCATTCCGCCAATGAAAACGATGGGGTCCAGCAGTTGCCGGTTGGCTATTATGGTGCTCATATAATTGGCGGCATTGCCGAAATGGAGTCCTGCTATAATGTTAGGCAGACTCTCACCCTTGTTCTGAAGATGAATCATGTCAGACTTGGTAAAAACCGTGCAACGGCAGGCGACCGGCGCTGGAAAGGTACTCTTCAGACCCAGCCCGATAAAGTCGTCCAGGGTCTGCTGGAGCTTTTCCTGGTCCATGGAAAAATCGGGCCCGTAAATCGACTG
>DASPQK010000152.1:0-4448 GCA_035624985.1 Syntrophobacteraceae bacterium
CGTGCAGGACCTCGGCTTCATTTGCCCTCACGGGAGCGGCACGCGCAAAGGCGACCGCTCGGAGCTCAACTCTATAGCCCAGGTTCTGGGCGCTCGAATAAACAGTGTCCCCGTTTGCGCCCTCAAGGCCTATACGGGGCACATGGGCGCAGCGAGCGACATCTGTGAAGTTATCCTTGGAATTGTGGCAATTAATCAAGGCATCGTTCCTGGGACGCTTAACTTCTCTCAAACCGAAGCAGCGTTCGAGGCAATGAGGATTTCGGCCGCATCCCGGAAGACCACGGGAAGAAACTTTCTGTCTGTTAGTTATGGAATAATCGGCCAGTGCTCAAGCGTTCTGGTCGAGGGCAGGGCATGGCGAACATGAGGAAAAAAGGTAAGGGAAAGACTCTCCAGATTATCGAATACCTGGCCTTTCGCCTAACTGTCGCCGCCGCAAGGGCACTCCCTGTACGGGCGCTCAGGGCCATCTCGGGACTCCTTGGATATGCGCTCTACGCCGCTGTGCCTCGAAGACGCAAGATAGCCCTCCAAAACATCGGGAGCGCTTTCGGCGGCAAATTGAGCAAAGAGGAGATGAAGAGGCTTGCTCGCCTTAGCTGCAAGGCTTTTTTCCTGACAGCAGTTGAAATGATAAAATCGCCTTTCCGGCTGGAAAGCGACGGTGTCTTCCGGGACACTCGATACAAAAGCGAGCATCTCGAGACTCTCTTTAAGAAAGCGAAAATGATTCATGACCAGGCTGGGGGATGCATCTTCGTCACTCCTCACCTCGGCAACTGGGAACTGCTGCCCTATGTCAGCGCTCTGATCGGCATCCCGCTTGCCGTAGTAATTCGGCCGCTGGACAATCCTTATCTGGAACGCGCCATTCTGTCCAGCCGCATCGGGAGCGGCAACCTCATGATCCCCAAAAAGGACGCTATGTTCACACTGGAGCGTATGCTGCAAAAGGGCAAGTCGGTTGCCATGCTTCCCGATCAGAGCAACAGCAAAGGGCTCAGGATGGAATTTTTTGGAAAAAGCGCCACGGTTACGCCGGTCCCTGCGCTGCTTGCCGTAAGGCACAGGCGTCCGGTTGTCGTCGTCGCAGCGTGCCGCACCAGTGATCCATTTTATTTTGAAGGATTTGTCTCAGATCCGATTTGGCCCGATCCGCATGGGGACGAGCGCTCCGAGATCGTGCGTATCACCGGTCAAATGACCCTGAGGATGGAAGAGATAATCCGCAGGTTCCCTGAACAGTATCTATGGATGCATAACAGGTGGAAAAAACCTGACAAAAAGGCATTCCTGACAGGATGGGATCAAAGTTCTTCCCCGACTTTTTTCTGAGTCGTCATCCTTTGAATAAGCTCATCGAATGAATGATCTCTCAGGAACCCCCCAAAACCATTACGGTATGTTTCAACAATGCTTACTCCATCGATTATCACATCTCTGATCATCCACCGCTGACCCCTTCCCTCGACTATGTAGTCGACAGGGATGTGCTCGTTGGTTCGCATTATTATGGTGCGCACTTTTGTGCACTTGCCTTCGGGGACCTCTCCGGGGTATTCGATCGTTTCCCTTTTCAGGAAGTCCAGCACCTGCCTTGAATAGGAATCTATGAAAATGCCGGTGAAAAGTGCCTGGTATTGCTCACGCTGCCTGGCCGTAAGCTTCTCCCAATGGCCTTGCAATGATTCTCTGGCCATTTCTGCGGACAGGAAATTTTCAGAGATAAGCTTACGAACCAGAGGAGCACGCTCTTTACGGTGCTCAGATCCCCCAAGTTCGGGTTTGGTCTGGATGTCCATGGCCTTTGCGAGCACCAGGCGCACCAGGTCGGTAGCGCCGGATTGAGCCCTGAGGGGCGCTGCGGCGCACAGGACGATCAACGAAGATGCAAAAAGAAAATTCCATACCCTAATGCCGAACATTTATAACCTCCGTGTCAACCTGGGCCGGGGCTTTGATAAAATACAAAATTGCGGGCAGGATGAGCAGCGCAGCCAGAAGAACACAAATACTTCCTGCCCACGCTACGAAACCCAGGCTGAAAATCCCCCTGTGATTGGATATCATCAAAGCGCCAAAACCGATGGTGGTGGTCATGGCTGCAAGGATAACCCCTTTGCCCGTGCTGAAAGGAAGGCGCCCATATCCTTCCTGGCCCTCTTTCCATCTATGAAGAATGATTACCCCGTATTCTACACCCGCCCCGACAACAAGCGGCATGAATATACTGTTTGCTAAATTAAAATCAAAGCCCCCGGCTCCCATTATGCCGACCGTCCAGATGGTGCCAGCCACGAGCGGGATAAGAGATATTAGCATAAGCCCAAGACTTCGGTATGTAAATACAAGAAGCACCGAGATGGCAATCAGTGCATAAATGGAAGCCTCGATCGAGGCCTTCTTGAATGCCGATGCAAAGACATAGAGATTGACAGGGTCGCCCAACACGTCAGGGTTGACTGATTGGAGGTCCTTGACAAAGCGCGTCAGCGCTCCTTCCTGCCAGATTGACTCCCTCGGATAAATTCTTATGACGTATTTGCCCCCCTGGAAGAACTGATCCCTTAGTTGCGGCGGGATGTCCCCGATAGTCATGGGAAAAGCTGAAGAGCTCTCTCTGATAAGGGTCCACTGCTCTACGATATCATGTCTAAATCGCCGGCTGTATTCCAGAAGCCTCTGGGACGCCGCTGGTGAGTCTTCAAGGGGTCCGACGATCTTGTCTATCGATTCTCTGACTTTAGCCATTTGTCTTACAACGGGCTTAGAGGCCCCCCATTTCGTGGCCTGTTCATCCTGCATCTTGAACCTGATCCTTTGCAGGACTTCGATCAGTTCCGCGCTGTAGGAGCGGGCCTCGCCCGCGAGAACTTCGCCGGCTGGATCGGCGCCTGCCTCTGCCGGGGCCCCGTCGAAATTATTGCTCTCGCTGTTTGAGGCCGATAGCGCAACGGATGGCTTGAGTTCCGGAACCAGAAGCGCGATAGACCTCAAAACCGGTATTTTTTCCTCCTGGTTCTCAGGAAGCAGCGAGAAGACATTGTCCACTTCCGCAACGGTGCGCAACGAATTGAATTTTGCCGATTCCGCTCTTGCTTGTTCAGGTGAGTCAGTGATGACCGCTGCTGAAAGAATCGAGCGCTCGGAATTTTCCACCAGGACTTTTTCCCAATAAACAGACTCGGCGTTCCTGGACTGGAGGCGCAGCGGATTTAGATCGAACTGGACGCGGGAAGCGATGATGGAACCCGCAATGCACAGGATCAGGGCCGCGGCGAGGATGGTTCGCGCACCCTTGGGGCCGAGCCGCAGAAGATATCTTCTGTTACCCCTGGCGGCGGATGGCATGGCGAGAGGCTTTCCGGCGGCTAGATACAAACTCAGTGCAGGCAGAACGGTGAAATCCGCCAGGATAATGAAAAGGATTCCCATTCCTGTAATCATCCCGAGTTCCATCAGCCCCCGAAAGCCGGTAAGAATGTAGGGAAGGAAGGAAAATGCAGTGCTAAGACCGGCCAGCATTATACCGGGGCCTGACTTATCCATGACCCGTGCAATTATAGAAGCGCGAGTCCCATCGAAGAGATCCCTTTCCTCCTCAAATCTGGCAAACCAGTGGATGGCGTAATCGACTCCGAGACCGCAGAGCATCGGCGCAAATACAATGGAAAGGATATTTAAATGGCCGATGAAAAGCGCCGTCCAGCCAAATGTCCAGCAAAGACCCACGAAGAGACACACGGCGATTATCAACGGATGGCGGAAACCTCGAAGAAGTGAAACCATTACCAGTATAACCCCCAGCATCGATAACCATGTCGCTTTGGTCATGTCCTCCAACGCCGTGTTCATTTCATCGTTGTTAAGCGCCTCCTGTCCGGTGACACCGGCTTCACAGTCACTGAAGCTGGATGCCTTGATCTCACGTATATAATTTCGCAGTTGGCTGAGCGATCCTTGAGTTTTGCTGACATGCCCGGAGACTTTGGCTGGCATGACTGCGGCTATAAGCATCTGCTTCTTGCCTTCCCAAAGGTAACCGGCTTTTTCCAGGTCCCATTCCCCGCTTTTGAAAAAAGAGGACCAGGGAGAAATATACCTTTGTGTTCCTGAAAGATAGCCCGAAAGCCCGTCGAGGACCCTTATCAGGAATTCGAGGTCCAGTGGATTGTCATCTTTACTGGCTTCTTTCGGTGTTGCGTGCTCGTCGAGAAAGCCGGTAAAGAATTCCCCGACCATTCTTGACGCCATATTCTGGTTTACCAGGTTGAAAAAATTGACTAGGTCGGGGTTGTCGGCCATCTTTCGAACCAGTGGAGAGTTCTTTTCGAGCGTATCCCTGATGCCGACAAGGTCAGCTTCATTGAGGTAATAAAGCATCCATTTTTTGAATTCATCCGGATTGATTCGATAGAATACATCCTGAAAATGCTCTGGATCTG
>DASPQK010000153.1:0-7174 GCA_035624985.1 Syntrophobacteraceae bacterium
AGCTCGAGCAGTTGATAACTGATATGGTTATCGATAGGGAGGCGAAGCAGCAGGGAAAAACGCCGGAGGCCGTCATCGAAGGAATAGCCCCTGCCGGCTCGGTGACGGTTGAAGAATCTGAGGTGGACAAATACATACAGGACAACCAACAGCGTCTACAGGGGATTCAGGGGTCCATACCCGATCTGAGAGATCGAATAAAGGCGTTTCTCGAACAGCAGAAAAGATCGCAGGCCATCAGGGATTATGTTCATTCGGTCGAACCCCGATACGGTGTGCGTATTTTAGTGCCCATGCCCAATGCGCCCAAAATAAAAGTCGACACGCGTGGCGCCCCCAGTCTCGGTCCCTCGGATGCCCCGGTCACGGTGGTTGAATTCTCCGACTATCAATGCCCCGCCTGCCGTTCGACCCATCAGGTGGTCAAGGAGGTCAGGGCTGCTTACGGGGACAAAGTGCAGTGGATATATAAGGAGTACCCGCTCAAGCGGCACAAAGATGCTTTCAAGGCTGCCGAGGCTTCTCACTGTGCCGGGGACCAGGGTATGTTTTGGCAATATCAGGAAGAGTTGTTTACCGCTCAGGACCTGTCGCCCGACAATCTCGTCGATATTGCCGTCCGCTTAGGCATGTCAAGGGAGAAGTTTTCCAGGTGCCTCGAAGATTCAAAGTACAAAACTCTGGTGGAAAAGAACGCCCGGGACGCCGTGGAGGCAGGAATAGACAGGACCCCCACATTTATGATCAACAGGACCCTGTATGTCGGCGGCCCATCGTTGGAGATCTTAAAGGGACTGATCGATGATGAGTTGAAAAAAGCGGAGCCGCAGAGGCAAACTGTTGGCAAGGCGCAATGAGGGCCTAATGTTTCTTGACGCCAAAGGGGCGATAATGCTAGCCTTTAGTTTGGGAGGCACCTATGAAGATACTTGTAAGCGACAACCTGTCCGGGTCCGGGATAGAAAGGCTCATGAAAGTGCCCGGATTCGAAGTGGAAGTGAATACCAAACTCACTCCCGAAGAATTCAAGCATGTCATTAAGGATGTGGACGCCCTGGTGATCCGGAGCGCGACCAAAGTCACCGCTGAAATGCTGGAAAATGCGCAAAATCTGAAGGTGATAGGCCGCGCCGGGATAGGGCTTGACAACGTCGATATTGAAGCAGCCAGCAAGCGTGGCGTGGTGGTAATGAACACTCCTGAGGGCAATGTGATAACGACTGCCGAACATGCCATAGCCATGATGCTTTCCCTTACCCGTAACATTCCGCAGGCCTCCAGCTCTCTAAAGAAGGGCGCATGGGAGAAGAAACGCTTCCAGGGAAAGGAAGTCTTCAACAAGGTCCTCGGAATCATAGGGGTTGGCCGCATCGGACGTGTTGTGGCCGAGCGTGCGCAGGGGCTAAAAATGCAGGTGATCGCCTACGATCCTTACATCAACCCCGAGGTGATCGACTCACTAGGTGTACGGGGCGTTGGGTTCGATGAGCTGTTGGAGCAATCTGACTACATTACCATTCATACTCCCTTGACTCAGGAAACCCGCAGCCTGCTCGATGCCGATGCCTTTGGCAAAATGAAACAGGGTGTTTTCGTCATAAACTGTGCACGCGGAGGAATAGTGAACGAACAGGACCTCTACGAGGCGATCAAACAGGGGATCGTGGCGGGGGCTGCCCTTGACGTGTTTGTGAAAGAACCTCCCACGGATAATCCGCTGCTTACCCTTGACCAGGTGATTGCCACCCCTCACCTTGGAGCTTCAACCGAGGAAGCCCAGGAGAACGTCGCCCTCGCCGTTGCAGACCAGATAACGGATTTCCTGACACGCGGAACGATCCGCAATTCCGTAAACGCCCCTAACATTGACGGCGCTGTGCTTGCCAGACTGCGTCCCTACCTGAGTTTGGCCGAAAAGCTCGGATGTGTGCTCACCCAGATAACCAAGGGCGCCATTCAGAAGGTTTCCATAGAGTATGTGGGCGATGTATCTTCACTGGACACTCAGCCTCTGACGTTCTCCGTGCTGAAAGGCATGCTTACCCCGGTACTTGGCGACATGGTCAACTTCGTCAATGTCCCTGTCCACGTCAAGGAACGTGACATTAGGGTAACGACCTCGGTTCGCAGCGAGGCCGAAGATTTTACCAACCTGATAAGTATTCATGTAAAGACCTCGCAAGCACAAAATCTCGTTGCGGGGACCATAGTCGGCAAGAAAGAGCCGCGCATGGTGCGGATCAATGACTTCCGTCTCGAAGCGGCCCTGGAAGGCCATCTACTGCTGATCCACAATATCGACACTCCCGGAACGATAGGCGCCATCGGCACTTGTCTTGGACGCCACAACATAAATATTTCTTTGATGAATGTCGGGCAGGTGCTCGAACGAGGGCAAAATGTCATTTTTCTGCGTTCAGACACGCCAGTCCCGGTGCATGTCGTAGGTGAGCTGCTTTCGATGAAGAATGTGGACCTTGTGCAGGCAATAGAGCTTTGTTGATGAGGAAAGAAGGCGCCCATGGCAGAGAAGGAAGAGGAAAAGGGATTTGTGATAAAGGACCGGCGCAGGTTCGCTGAGAGGGCGGAAACGGAAGAAGACAAGCAGGGGGCCGGGTTTGAAGCGGCTTCCGCCGTAGGCGAAGAGGAGGGCGCACATGAAGAACTTTCCGCCGAAAGGGAGAAAGAAGGAGGTCCCCTGCCCGAAGTCACCATGGCCACCTTCATTTTTTCCCTCAGTTCATCGGCCTTGGTGCACCTGGGAGAAATTCCCGAGCCGGAGACCAATCGCTCGAAGGTCGATTTGCCCATTGCAAAGCAGATTATCGACACCCTGGGCATGCTCCAGGACAAAACGAAGGGCAACCTCGACCAGGATGAGGAAAGACTTCTCAAGTCCGTACTCTATGATCTGCGGATGCGCTATGTCCAGAAATCAGGAAAATAAGCGGCAGCGAAGAGCAGGGGGGAGGAAGCGGACCTCCTGCTTCAATCTGTGATTTAGGAATTGAGGAATTGTGCAGCGAGACTCGGGTCATAGCATGGGAAGCTCCCGCAAAGATAAATTTGTGGCTGGAGGTGATCGGAAAGAGGAAAGACGGCTATCACGATATTTCCAGCCTGATGCTGCCGATCTCGGTTTTTGACATCATGTCGATAGAGGTGCGGCCGGGGGATGAGACCATTTCAATCGGTTGCGACACACCCGAAATCCCCTGCGATGAACGAAACCTGGCTTGGCGTGCGGCCGAGGTTTACGTGAAAAACAGGGGGATAAAGGCCGGGATACATATAGATCTGAAAAAGAACATTCCAAGCGGCGCGGGTCTTGGGGGCGGCAGTTCGGACGCGGCAGGCGTTTTAGTGGCTCTGAACTCATTTTTTGAAAATGCCCTGGGCCCTGTCGATCTGGAAAGACTGGCTGTCAGCCTTGGGGCCGATGTGCCTTTTTTCCTGTACTCACGGCCTGCCCTGGCGACGGGGATAGGTGAGAAGCTGCAATTCGTGGAGATGGCGGCTTGCTGCCCGCTACTGCTTATAAAACCGCCCGTAATTGTGCCGACGGTTTGGGTGTATCAAAGTTTAAAATTGACAAAAGCCTTAGCGCAGATTACACTAAATGGTTTAGGCGAGGGACTGCGGCAGCTTGGCGACCTTGTTCAAAACGATCTTGAATCGGTTACCATGCCGCGATATCCAGTGATAGCGGAACTCAAAGACTGGTTGATCGCACACGGCGCACTGGCGGCCTCTATGAGTGGAAGCGGTCCCACGGTATTTGGGATTTTCGACACCCAGCCAGCGGCAAAAGAAACCGCAATGATTGCAAGAAAAGACTGGCCGGATTGCTGGGTCCATACTGCTCAAGTTATCAGTTATTAATTTAAAGACCAATTGGGGCGTGGCCAAGCGGAAAGGCACGGGTCTTTGGAACCCGCATTCGGAGGTTCGAATCCTCCCGCCCCAGCCATTGTTCAGTGCAATCATGTGGAGCCGCCTTTCCCTCTTTGCGGGAAATTCAAACATCGCCCTGGCAGCCAAAGTATGTTCACGGCTGGAGATAGATCTGGGCAAAGCTCTCATCACCCGCTTCAGTGACGGAGAAGTCAGAGTGGAAGTGGGCGAAAATGTCAGGGGCAAGGATACCTACGTGCTCCAGTCCACTTGCCCGCCTGTCAATGAAAATCTCATGGAGTTGCTGGTTATCATCGATGCGCTCAAAAGGGCGTCCGCTCGGCGGATCAATGCAATAATTCCTTACTACGGCTACGGCCGGCAGGACCAAAAAGACAAGCCAAGAGTGCCGCTTGCAGCCAGAGTGGCAGCGGATCTCCTTAGCGTTGCGGGGGCTGAGCGGGTAATCACAATTGACCTGCACGCCGAACAAATCCAGGGGTTCTTCGATATTCCGGTGGATCATCTTCTCGGCACGATGGTCCTGGCTTCTGCGCTGAGGGAGGGGATTCGCGGGGGGGAGATCGTTGTGGCCCCCGACTCCGGTGGGACCGAACGCGCCAGGCTTTTCGCCTCCCGGCTTAAGCTTGATCTGGCCCTGATGGACTATCGCGAGGACGACGGCATCTACCCGAAGATCGTTGGAGATGTCAAGGGCAGAAAGGTTATTATTCTTGACGACCTGATCGATACCGGGAAAACCGTCTTGCGAACGACAATCGCGGCCATGAGGGCGGGGGCGGAAACGGTCGAGGTCTGTGCTGTCCATCCGGTGTTCTCGGCTGACTCGGTGGAAAGGTTAGACTCCTCACCGATCACGAAACTGATGGTGACAGACACCATTCCTCTTTCCGAAAGCGCCGAGGCCTGTGAAAAAATCTTCACCGTGAGCATGGCGCCCATGCTGGCCGAAGTCATCAAACGGGTGCACTTTGAGGAATCGATAAGCTCGATATTCAAGGAGACTTGAAACCTTTTGCGCACCGGTAAGCGCGGAAATACCAGGAGGCACACAGAATGGCGGCAGAACTCGAAGCGGCAACCAGAGACGGGACTGGAAAAGGGGCCGCAAGAAAAGTGCGCCGTGATCTTAAGATTCCGGCAGTGCTTTACGGGCCGAAAACCCAGGCGACCTCGCTTTCGGTATCGGCACTGCACCTGGAGAAATATCTCAGAGAGACCGGGGGCGAGAGTAAGCTTCTCAACCTTAAGATCGACGGCGCCCAGGCCAGGCAGGTGCTCATCCGTGAGATTCAAACACACCCTTACAGGAGACGTTTCCTGCACGTCGATTTTTATGAGGTGCCACTCGATCAGCCGATCACTGTGGAAGTGGCTGTAGAGTTGGCGGGAGATTCCATAGGTGTGCAAAAAGGCGGCGAGATCAACCTCATTCAACGAACGCTCGCGGTGCGCTGCCTTCCAAACCAAATACCGGAAAGCATCCGAATCGACGTGAGCAAGCTCGATCTGGGGGAGATACTCCACGTCGGGGACCTTGTGCCGGGAGGTTCCTATGAATTTGACGAGGACTCGACCGTAGGCGTGGTAAGCGTGTTGGCGCCCGAGAGCGCCCCTGAGCCAACTGAGGAAGGCCCAAAGAAATAAGACGGAAGACGACCGGTATCGTTTTATCTGTTCACTGACCACGGGTTTTATCCGTTCACCGTTCACTGCTCACTGAATATGGATGATCTCTGCCACAAAGAAGAGCAAATCCTTGCCCTTATCGGCCTTGGTAATCCGGGAAAGCAATACGAACACACGCGACACAATGTGGGGTTTGAAGTTATTGACCGGCTGGTCGCCCACTATATGCCTACGATGATGGAGCGCAAGTTTCGCGCTTCCTGGGGATTTGCGATTGCCGAGGGGCGAAAGGTCCTTTTTGTAAAGCCCCTGACCTACATGAACAAAAGCGGTGAACCAGTCGGTGAGATCCTGAAGTACTTCGGGATTAAAGTGGGCCGGATGCTTGTCATACACGACGACCTGGATCTACCTTTTGCGCGTGTTCGAATTGCCCAAAGAGGCGGTTCAGGAGGGCATAAGGGCATTCAGTCCATAATAGACCACGTCGGGAGTTCCGATTTCGCGCGCCTAAAAATGGGGATCGGCCGCCCGAAACAAGGAGAGCCGGTCGAGACCTTCGTACTTCAGCCCCCATACCCCGAAGACCGGGAAGAGTTCGAAAAAATGACGGTGCAGGCCGAAACCGCAGCCCGGGCCATCCTCGCCACATGCCTCTCGGATGCTATGAATCAGTTCAATCGGCAAAGACAAGACATCAAGCAGGATTAACAGAGCCTGCCCGGACTCGATCGGGGGATTCACAGTACTTACTTGATATCTTAAGATTCCTCAAAATCTCCAGCAAATCCGGGCGCCAGGAAAGAGGTTGCAACCTGGTTAACGCACC
Source organism: Syntrophobacteraceae bacterium (assembly GCA_035624985.1). Classification (GTDB taxonomy): domain Bacteria; phylum Desulfobacterota; class Syntrophobacteria; order Syntrophobacterales; family Syntrophobacteraceae; genus SbD1. Next base: position 6,374 of record DASPQK010000153.1, read on the forward strand.
CATAGCTACTGAGAGTTCGGTGATTTCGGGAGGAGATATGGGATGAATAATCTCCTGAGGTCTACCCAAAGCGCTGACATTTAGTATCTGCTGAACTCCCTCCCAACTTACGGGTTGGCATGTCAGAATAAGTTTCCAACGAGAGTCCGCAGACTGAAGTTCCAGCGATTTGATCAGTTCGCAGGCGTTCCCGCGAGATCGGGGCGAGAATTTCTCCTCTGCGTCGAGCACAAGAAGATTTTTACCCTTTCCAGATGACTTAAATAGTCGGGGGAGTGGGTGGACAAGGCCATGAGACTTTGCAATCGCGTTCAGCCCAGAACCCTCGAAAAATTCTTGATCCAGCCAGATCACACGGCCAAAAGACACGCTTCGAGCTAATTGTTTTGCAATCGCAGATTTTCCACTTCCTGATTCTCCCAGGAGTACTGCCGCGTTAAACTTGGTTAGTTTTTCAGCGACTTGCTCGATTACTTGCGCTCGTGGGATCCTGATGCCTGGGTCAGGGCCGATCGTTGTTCGAATCCCGGATAATAGATCATCAGTTATGCCGCCCAATGCATTCCAGTCTGCATGGTAGTCTGGGTGATCTTTAAGACTGTATTTCTTTAATTAATGGCCTAAACCACTGACATGGTCAGTGGTGGGGTGTGGGGGCGTAGGCCCCACACCGATAGTGAAGCAACATTGTTGCTGAGCAGAGATGACCTGTTGTAACTTGGAGTCGGAGGGACTTCGATGGAAGGTTACAACAGGTCGTCGCATGCAGTTTATCGCTGTGAGTACCACTTTGTGTGGGTA
>DASPQK010000154.1:0-27498 GCA_035624985.1 Syntrophobacteraceae bacterium
TCACCCAGGAAAGGGAAACGGAGCTTGCTCAGATAATAAGGCACGGGCAGGAGGACTTGGTGCAGATTGTCGGGGAACATGCGCCCGAAGACCGTATAATGGCCGAGCTTAACGAAAAGGTAAGAAAACTCCTGGAGCACGAGAAAAGCTTTCCCGGCGTGAGGGACAAGGTGCTTAAAGTGGTTGTGCGAACTTTGGAGCGAGCTGCTTGCGAGCATCCGGAAAATCCGATGTTTACCGTCGGCTTGACCAGGGTGCGTGAGATCATGCAGGCCGTGGACACTGCCAAGCAGGAGATGGTCAGGGCCAATCTCAGGCTGGTCCTCAGCATAGCCAAGCGGTACAGGGGCCGGGGCATGACTTTCGATGACCTGATCCAGGAAGGAAATCTCGGTCTGCTCAAAGCGGTCGGCCGTTTCGACCACACGAAGGGAAACCGGTTCAGCACCTATGCTACGTGGTGGGTGCGGCAGAGCATCATTCGCGGGATTTACGACAAAACAAGGACAATCCGGTTGCCGGTGCATTTCATCGAGCTGAAGAACCTTTTTTTCAAGGTCTACTATGAGCTGCTAAAAGAGCTGGGACGCGAACCGACGGCCGCCGAAATTGCCCAACGCTCCAAGCTGCCGGTGGAAAAGGTACAAATGGTGCTGGCATTGGCCGCTCAGCCCATCTCCCTTGAGACCCCCATAGGAGAAGACGAACAGCGGCTGGGAGACTTTATCGAAGACGAAAGGGCGCTTTCCCCGGCCGATGAGTGTTCGGACAGGGAATTGGCCGAGGTCACGCGATCCCTGCTTTCGACTTTGCAGCCGAGGGAGGAAAAAATTCTGCGCCTGAGGTTCGGACTCGACGGTCAACCGGCTGAGACCCTGGAGAAAATAGGCAAGATTTTTAACGTCTCCAAGGAAAGGATTCGCCAGATCGAGAAAAAAGCGCTGCGCAAGCTGAAAAATCCGAACAGGCAGTCCTGCCTCAAGACTTTTTTCGAATAACCCCTTCCAGATCGTAATCATGCGAGGCGGTGACGCTCACCTGACAGAGGTGACCCGCCTGCGCATGACCCTCAGTGACTATTACGCGGCCGTCTACCTCCGGCGCCTGGGTGGGCAGGCGTCCGGAGATCAGCAGATCGCTTTCGGGGTGCGGGCCTTCGATCAGGACTGGAAGGGTGCGGCCAACCAAAAGTTTGAGTTTCCGCCTGGAAATATCCCTTTGAAGTTCAAGCAGGACGTCGCGCCGGCTCTCGGCAGTCCTCTTGCCGGGTCTGCCGGGTAGACGCGCGGCCCGAGTGCCGGCTTCGGCAGAGTAGACGAAAACTCCTGCATGGTCGAACCGGGCGCGCTCCATAAAGGCGAGAAGCGACCTGAATCGGGCTCTTGTCTCTCCGGGAAATCCCACCATGATCGAAGTGCGAATTGCGACCCCCGGTACGGTTGAGCGAATCTTATCGAGAATCCGTTGAAAAGAGGAGACAGGGCGGTCCATTGCTGCAAGAAGAGCCGGCGCACAATGCTGGATGGGAATGTCAAGGTAGGGCACAATCTTGCGTGAATTTGCCATCGTTTGGAGCAACCGGTCGGTGATGCGGTCCGGATGTGAATACAGGAGCCGTATCCAAAGCAGGCCCGGCAGCGCGTCGAGCTTTTCAAGAAGCTTCGGCAACGCTTCAGGTTCGTTTCTGTCAAGCCCGAACGCGGTGGTGTCCTGGGCAATCAGGTTGATTTCTTTTATGCCGTCGGCGGCCAGCCGGGCCGCTTCGGAATGTATGTCTTCCGCCTGCCTGCTCCTTAAGGGCCCCCGCAAATGGGGAATGAGGCAAAAAGAGCACGAGTTGCCGCAACCCTCGGCAATTTTTAAGTAGGCGGAGTGCGGCCCGGTCGAAACTACCCGGCCTGCCCCGATACCCGGGGGCAGCGCAGGTCTTCCGATCCAGAGCCGCCTGGGGTTTCCGGCAAGCTTCGATTCCACAGCCGCTCCAAGCGCGTGGTAATGGGAAGCGCCAAGGAAAAGATCGACTTCAGGAAGCAGGCTCAGGAGCTTTTTCCCATATCTTTGCACCATGCAGCCGGCGGCGGCCAGGATGCGGCATTTTCCGGCGATCTTGTGCCCTGCCGCTGCGAGAATCACTTCTACTGCTTCCTGCACCGCGCTCTGCAAAAACCCGCACGTGTTGACCACTATGAGATCGGCCTCGGCGGCCTCTTCGGTCATGCTATAGCCCAAGTTGAGCAGCTGCATCACCATCTCCTCGCTGTCCACGAGGTTTTTTGCGCATCCGAGGCTGATTAGGGAGGCGTATTTCATTGAGTCTCCGGGTTAAGTTGGATAAAATTTGACTTATTTGATTTTTACGAAATCGTTAACATCTATATGAGCCTCTCTGAGAATGGCTCGGAGGGTTCCTTCTGGTATCTCGCCGGGGTGGTTGGGGACGGTTGTGTAACAGTTCGTTTTCTCGTTATACCAGATCTCATGGCTTCCGGCTGCCTGCCGATCGAAAGCGAATCCGAAGACCTTGAGGCTTCTCACAACATCTCGATATCTATATCCCGCGAGTCGTCCCATTTCAGGAATTTACAATGAGTGGGTAGTCGAAGGAGTCACCAATGCTAACGAGTTCAAGATCGTCTGAACGTTCCTTCCGGGCTTCGATCAGCTTCCTGGCCACATCCCGCGCGATTTCCAGCGCCTCAGTGGCGGTGCGGCCCTGGGCCACCAGCCCGGGCACGTCTTCGGATGTCGCCAAATAGACCCCCTCGGGCAGTTTCTCAATGCGTATATTGATTAATCTCTCCATGTTGCCTCACCCAATTACCCGTTACGGATTCCCAAAACCCGCCTCTTCCTCTCTCTCACACTTTGAATCTACTGAAACTATAGCACAGAAGTCTGAACCGTAAAAGGGGTCAGCATCTCCACTCTGCTGAATGTAAGCCCGCGGGGGGATGAATAAAATGTATTTTAACCATCCATTCCTCCAGAATGTCGCCGTCGGCGTAGCCGAGGTAATGCCGGGCATGTTTGTACGCACGGCTCAAGTGAATCAAATAAAATCGATGAGAACTCTGCCGGTTCGCTTTGAAACCCGCACGCAGGCCCGGCTGTGTGATGGAGTTTGATGAATCGTGAGTCTCGCCCCTCATTGTTGCCGGCCGCACTTGGTTTCTTCGAGGATCACGTGGCGCAGTGCGGCCTCCAAGACGCCTTCATTTTTTTCCATACTAATTCTTTTCAACCGACTCGAACGACAGCACCAAACGCTTTCCGAGCACCTTTGCAGCCCTGGCGAGCTGTTTGATGGTGGGGGAGTTTTTGGGGTCCTCCAAACGTTTCGCTGCCGGCCAGGAGGTCTCCAATGCCCGGGCCAAATCCGCAAGAGACCGATCATCTCTTGCGAACCGGACCAGGAGCGCGGCTTGCACCTGAGGATTGGGATATATCCATACACCCTTCTCGTATTCTTTAGGTGTCGGGATTTCCATCCCTTTTTCCATAGTGACAGTGAGAATGGCGTTTAAGACCTCTTCGGCGTTAAATATTGCTTCCTCCCATGAGTCGCCCTCCGTAATGGCTCCGGGGAGATCGGGAAACGTCACGCAAAAACCTCCTTCATCCGCAGGGTCAAAGAAGGCTTGATATGCGATTCTCATGTCAGTTTCACTCCGCTTATTTTTTCAATGTTTTTGAGTGTTCCGATTTTCAGGTCTTTTTGACCATGCACCGGGACCGAGACAACTTTCCTGCCCTTGGCAAGCACGTAATGGCTGCCGCTGATTCTTTCGATCACCCAACCATTGTTTTTCAGAAGCCTGAGTACCTGTTTGCCATTCACGCCTGTTCTGCATCCCGGCATATTATATATTTGATACATCAAATACGATCTATAGTCAACACAAGCATCCTCCTATCTCTTGCCCAAAAACTTATTAGTTAATCTCAACACCTTTGTGGATTTCAAGAACCTTTGGGGGCAAAGACAGGCCAACACGAGCTATAGGACCTATAAAAACCATAGAACAGATAGGGACGCATGCGGGTCTGCTTTCCTGAACCTGTCAATCCTGTCCGGGTGTTTTGCCGCACGTGTGCAGGAAGCACTCCTGCGCCTTATGGGGAAAGCCGCCAAGCTTGTAAATGGAGCCCAGGCGGCCCCAACTGGCCGATTCCAGCGCGCCGAATTGCAGAGCCGTTTCATATGAGAGGGCGGCAAGGCTCATGTTTTCGAATAAAAAAGCCTTTGTGCCCAGCCATTCCCAGCTTTTGCCCACTTCCCTCCGGTGCGGGGCGGAGGAGTTTATCGACTTCAAGGCGTTTTGGTAGTCGTTGAGGCAATAGAAGCTGTAAGCCATATGAAGGAGCAATTCTGAATGGCTTGGCAGCGAGGTGGCGGGGAAAAGGCCGGGGAGATGTTTTTTCCCGGAAACCTCCATAAAAGATTCAATGGCCTCACGGTGCATCCCCATTCCCTGGTAAATGATTCCGATCTGGAAGTTATGCAGCGGGTTTCCGTCGGCCATGCGCCTGGCCCCGGTCAGGTAGCGGAGGCACCTGCCGTGTTCTTTCATATCCAAGCTGAGCCTTGCCAGAAAAAGGTATCCTTCCGGGATAAGATGATGATTATGGTATTCTTTCTGGAATCGCTCCAGGGCCGCCTCCATGCTCCTTGCGGCCTCCTGCCTCTTCCCAAGCGGCGCGTAGGTAACGGCAAGGAAAAAATGCAGTGCTCCATCGTCCCTGCCTTCCGCTCTTTCCCGCTCCATTATCGCTACGTTGCGCCGCGCCTTGGCCATCTGAACCTCACGGGTCGTGTAGCCCAGATGGCTGACCACGATGTCCGTATTCACAAGTTCAAGGCCGGCCCTGACTGCGCTCGGAAATATCTGTTCATGCACACGCCCCTCGAACCGAACATCACCGCAAATCGGGATACAACGCATCTGCATGCATGAACTGGCGGGCGCGTCCGTATGGAGGTTTTCCAATTTGAAGTAGAAGGCTTTCTTGCCGTCGAAATATGACTTCAAAGATTTGATGTGACCCTGGTTTTCCCCTGTAATCCTGTCGTCCGCGTCGACCCAGAGCTGATAATTTTTGGCCGCCTTGGACAGGGCGAAATTTCTCGCGGCCGAAAAATCGTCTATCCACTCGAAATCATAAATCTTTGATGTGAACTTTGCAGCGATTTTCTTTGTGGTGTCGTTGGAGCCTGTGTCGACGACGATGATTTCATCGGCGAAAGGGGCAAAGCAGGCCAGGGCGTCAGCAATATTTGCCGCCTCATTTCTGACTATTATACAGACCGAGAGGCCCGGGGGTCGCGCCGTCATTTCGTGTGCTATTCGTGAGCCTGCCTGCGAATTGATTCCAGCAAATCGGAGCAAGGCCCGTGTGAGGGGTCAATGGTCAGCGCAAGGTCAAGCACCTTTTCGGCCTCGTCCTTCTGCCCGATGGCGCAGTGCAGGGAAGCCAGCACGAAAAGGGACTCGGGGGCTTCGGGTTTGATGCTGAGCGACCTCTCGATCGCTCCGGCCGCACCCGTCAGGTCACCAGCTTTCCTAAGTTTTTCGGCAGTATCCAAATAGATGTCAGCCACCTCAGCCACCAGGCCGTCCGGTTTCCATGCGGGCGCGGCGGTCTGCCGAATCAGCGATTCAAATTCGACCCACCCGTTGCTGTCCTGGGGCGAGCGGCGCAAATATTCCCTGTAGACTCCAATGGCAGCGTCGATTTGACCGGCTCTGGCGAGCCCCCGAGCGCTGTTTACAAGAATCTCGGTATCATCGGGCTTGAGATCGAGCGCCTTAAGGAAGTTTCTTAGAGCCTCGATAAGTTTTCCACCATCCAGGTAGATAACGCCCAGGTCATTGTATGCTTCAGCTAGAAGGGGATTTTCCTCGATGGCCATTTCGAAGCAGGCTGCGGCATGGACGACATTTCCGCGCGCGAACCGAATCTCGCCCTGCCGTAGGAAGAATTCCGCCGCGCCGTTGGAAGGAGCCTGGCACGGCGGGAGGACGACCGATTCCAGTCGAGAGCGAATCTCTTTATCCAGCGGATTTTTGTTCAGATACGACTGGAGCACCTCTTTGGCGAAATCCTGTTTGCCGAACGCCGTAAAGATCTGGTAGCACATGAGCACTGTGTCCCTGTCGTTGGGTTCCAATTCCAACGCTCTTGTGATCGATTTCAGAGCATCTTCGGTCTTGCCCTGCGCCCAGTAAACGTTGCTCATCCTGCAGTGTGCCCTTGCGTTGAACGGGTCGGCCTTAAGCACCTCTCCGAAGCATCTGGCGGCCTCCGAATGATTGCACTCGCAAAGGGCGGCTTCACCCTTTTCGAACCAACTCTGAGCAGTTTGCTGGTCCCAACCGTAGTTCCAACCGGCTATTTCCATGCCACTTAATCCCCCTTTGTCGGATTCTGCGGAATTTTTTGCCTAGTACTTGCTTGCATAAATTAGCGCAACGTCCCAGAGGCACTCGAAACTCGTCATTCCGGCCTGCTTTAAGCCGGAATCCAGCTCTCATCTCACCTCAGGAACCCCCTGGACCCCGGCTGAAAAACCCTGCAGGGGTGACGAACACGAATGATTGTTACGCGCACTTTTGCAAGCAAGTACTAGCTCTGCCAAACTGGCCGGTTCAACAGATATGCACTTGTTTTTGACATTTTCGCAAACCTGGCGATCCTGTTCGTCAACAGAGGCAAAGCAGCGAAATATCGAATCAGGCGTGTGCAAGATGTCGGCCAACTGGGGAATTGGAGGTAAAAATGCACGACCCGCTTATGCAGGCTTATACAAAGTTAGCTTGAAAATACCATTTTCATGCTTCGCGGGTGAGGCGGAGCATCATGGATAATTACCTTGAAAATACCATTTTCATGCTTCGCGGGTGAGGCGAAGCATCATGGATAATTGCGTTCAAGATGAAACATTTTGGGAGGGCATACAGCGTTGCGCTCCCCCTCCCCTACGTAGGGTTGAGGTGCAGGGGTTAATCCCCATAAGCGCTTAAATAAGGGGTCTATCCCATAGAGAGAGCAAAATTCACCCCCCTTTTCTAAAGGGGGGTAGGGGGGATTTTCAATCACAACTGCGTGGTATTATTTAAAAATCCCCCTTTGGAAAGGGGGGGCCTTTTCGGGCTCTCCCCACCAAACGCAAAGCCGCCGGTTATGGCTGATTTTCCTTATCTTAGCGCTTATGGGGTTAATCCCCGCCCGTCTTGAACGCAAGCTGGCATTACACGGCGAAGAATAATATCGCTTTTTTGCGGTCAATCTGCGCGATTTGGGGTCAAGTTTTTGACAAGCCCGCGTCGTCTCTTTGCACTATTCCTGGATCTCCCGGTTGTGGTCGGACATTACCTCCCGGGCCATTTCTTTCACGAAGGAGTCATAGCGCCGGGCGAGATCGGAATCGAGCAGAGAAAGAATCCTCACGGCGAAAACTGCCGCGTTATAAGCGCCGCCTTTTCCGATGGCCATTGTGGCCACGGGGACGCCGGGGGGCATCTGGACCGTTGAAAGCAGGGAGTCCAAGCCGTTCAGCGGGGATGAGTCGATAGGGACGCCGATAACCGGTATGGCGCTCTGAGCGGCAGCGGCGCCCGCAAGGTGAGCGGCCCAGCCGGCCCCGGCAATCAGGACCTTGATGCCCCGGCCCGCCAGTCCTTTGGCATATTCGGCGGCCTGGTCGGGCGTTCTGTGCGCGGAGAGAATCTTCATCTCAAAGGGCACTTCGAATTCTTTCAGCAGCCGGGCGGCATGCTCCATGACAGGGATGTCCGAGTTGCTGCCCATTATGATCGCAACCAGAGGATTGGCCATCATCTTGCTCCCATCCAGGACCTGCGCAGTGATAAGATATTTTCCCTCAGGATTTCTTTACCCGATTGACCGGTGATCACCAGTTCGGGATTTTCGGTCACTTCGCCAACTAGTGCGCACGGCAATCCGTCGAAGATGCGCTCAAACTCGGCGGCGTCCTTTTCCTGCACCGTTGCCAGGAATCGCCCGCAGGATTCGCTGAAAAGGATCTGGTCGTCGCGGAGGTCCTCACCCCCGCCCTCTCCCGGGGGGGCAGGGGGCGAAAAAAGAGGGACCTTCGCCAGGTCGAGGGTCAATCCGAGGCGGCCGCCGATGGCGGTCATGGATGCGTGGATGCCCATCCCGCCCCTGTATATTCCGTGGCAGGAGGCCACAAGTCCCGCAGATATCGCTTTTTCGACAGCCATGTAGAGACCGGGCAAATATCCGGATTTTGGGGATACAAGGCCGTTGGGACCGGCAAAACCGGCTACTTTGGGCACATTTAGCCCGGTATATCCAAAGAGGTCGTAATATGCAGAGCCTCCAAGCTCATTGGCCGTCGTCCCAAGCAGATACACCAGGTCGCCGGCGCATTTGGCTTCGAGGGTCTGAGATTTCAGCACGTCGGAAACGATCCCGGTGGCTGTAAACTGCATGGTTGGAAGGCCGCTGACCTTGTGCCGTTCTCCGAACGCGCCGGGAAGATTTCCGTCCACATACATCGAGTCTTTTCCGGAAAGCAGCGGAATGCCCCAGGCAAGGCACAGGTCGCGAAGCGCGAGGTTTGCGCGCACCAGTTGAGCAGCTTTGTAGCGGCCGTCCGGATTTGTGACCGGATCGTACTGAATGCTGGGCCAGCAGAAATTGTCCACGCCTCCGATTTCGTCCGGCCTGCCGCCGACAGCAAGGATGCGCCTTACAGCTTCATCGACGGTCGCGGCCACCATATGGTAGGTGTCTATCTGGGAGTAAGTGGGCAGAAGCGACTGCGCAACTGCGAGACCGGTGTTTGTGTCGAGTACGGGCCGGATTACCGCCGCATCGTTTGGAACGTCGCGGTCTCTGCCTGTCATGAATTTGATCGCGCTGCCGCCCTGCACTTCGTGGTCGTATTGGCGCTGTATCCACTCCCGGGAGCAAAGATTGGGCGTGGCAAGAAGGGCGTGCAAGAGCGAGCCGTAATCGGCCGGTTCGGTTATGGGCGGCTCGCACAGGCCGCGCGCTGAGGGAGAAAGCCATTCGGCATCGAAATCCCATTGAGGGAAGTCTTCCGAGAAAAGGCTCAGGTCCAGATAAGCGCAGGTCCTGCCGGCATAACTCAGGTGGAGCTTGCCGGTATTTTCATACCTGCCGATCACCGTGCTTTCGACTTCGTGTTTTCGAGAAAGCTCCATGAACCTTTCCAGGCTCTGGGGCCTTATGGCAGCGGTCATTCGCTCCTGGGATTCCGATACCCAGATTTCCCATATATCGAGGCCTTCATACTTGAGGGGCACCTTGTCGAGTTCGACAAAAGCGCCTCCGGCCAACCTGGCGGATTCTCCAATCGAAGAGGAAAGCCCGCCTCCCCCGTTGTCCGTAATGAAAGTAATCAGGTTCTCGTCGCGCGCTTCGAGGAGAAAATCAGCCATCTTCTTCTGAGTGTAGGGGTCGCCTATCTGCACATGCCCTGCCGGGGTGCTGGCTCCGTAGCTCTCGCTGGAGGCGGTAACGCCGTGAATGCCGTCTTTTCCAACGCGGCCGCCGCACATGACAATGAGATCGCCCTGCCCCGGCTGCTTGAGTTCTGCCGGCTTGCCCCCGATTTCGCGCGGCATGATTCCAAGGCACGCCACGAACACCAGGCATTTGCCGAGATATGAAGGATGAAAAAACAGGTTTCCAAAAGGCGTAGGCACCCCGTGTTTATTGCCGCCGTCCTTCACTCCCTCCACGATCCCGTCCAGCAACCGTCTGGGGTGAAGGTGCGGCTTGAGCGGCCCGCTGTAATCGCGAGGAGCTACACAATAGCCGTAAAGGCCCGCGATAAGACGCGATCCTTTCCCTGTGCCCATAATATCGCGGTAAATCCCGACTATGCCGGTAAGAGCGCCGCCATAGGCTTCCATATTGGATGGACTGTTATGGGTTTCGCCGGTAACCGAGTAATTGAAATCGGAATTGAACCGAGCAGCCCCGGCATTGTCCCACAGAACGGAAACGACCCAGTCCTTCCTGGCCTGGACCAGCAGCGTGGGTGCTTCGATGCAGGTTTTGAAAAGATTATCGACGGTGAACCGCTCGCCTGTGAGCAGGTCGCAAAAGCGGAACCTGCCCCGAAAGGTGTTGTGGTTGCAGTGATCGCTTCGAGCCTGTGAAATCGCTTCCAGTTCGACGTCGGTAGGAACGCCAAGACCGACCTTCGCCCGCGCCTCCCTCACCCGGGGCCTCATGAAGTAATTTCTTATGACTGGAATGTCGAGGCGGTTTAGCGCAAGGTTTCTCTCGTCGCTAAGCCTTGCAAGCTGCTCGTCGCTTTCGATGGGAATTTCACAAACCGATGGCCTATGAGTGAGAAGCACTTTAGGAAGCAACAGCGAGTCGCTGCGGCCGTCCCGGTGCTGACCTCCGGACCGCGGTTCAGGGCAGGCTTCTTTTTCGGGCCGGGCCCTCGAGTTTTGCGCCTCGTTCCATTCAGGCTGAGAATAAACACGCCATTGCTGGATGATTTCGTTTGCCAGAAGTTCGCGGGCGATGGTTTCAGCCTGGCCCCGCGAAAGCGGCGCCGCTATCAGAAGGTAGAGCCGGGAAGTGTAAGCGGCGTCGCCGGGAGCAAGCGCTTTGCCGAGGTAATCGCTTATGGCTTCTATTGCAACACTGCCTGCCGTATCGCGGACCCCGGGCCGGTAGCCGACCCAGATAGCCCAGTCGAACGGGTATTGGGTATCGGACCTCGGAGCGCGCTCCGGCATCGGCCCTGCAAGGCCGCGTAAAACCGATACCTGGGTTACAGGGTTGGTGAACACTTCGGCGCGCACCGCTTCGAGTTCCGCCTCAGATAGACCCGTATCCAGGGTCAAGATGTTTATTACCCGCGCTTCTCCTATTTCCCAGCCAAAGTAGTCGCGGACTCTGGAACGCAGGCTGGCGCCTTCCGGATCGAAAAGGTGTTGTTTTAGAGAAATTTCCAACCTTATTGCCATTTTATCTCCGACGGTGAATATTCACTATATTACGAACTCGAGAGCCAACGCGAGCAGGATCAATCCTCCTGCCGCTTCGACAAAGCGCCCGAATTTCATCGAGAGCCGGTTGCCCAGCTTCATGGACACCCAGGTCATTGCTCCCGCTGTTAGTCCAAACAATAAGGCCGGGGCGATCATTGAGGAGTTGAGCACTCCCATGCTGAATCCAGCCCCGAGCGCGTCAAGGCTTGAAGCCACTGACAAAATCACCAGACTGAGTCCGCGGGTCGGATCGGCACATTGAGCAAGTTGGGCGTTTTTACTCCTCATGCTCTCAATGACCATTTTACCGCCGATAAAAGAAAGGAGCGCAAATGCTATCCACGGCCCCCAGGCGATTACTGTTGCGGGGAGCAACCGGGCTGCAAACCACCCCAAAATTGGCATGATAAACTGAAAAAGACCAAAATGGAAGGAAAGCCTGAAGGTCTGCCTGGGTTGGCAGAATCTCGCCCCAACGCCCATTCCGACTGCAAAAGCATCACATCCGAGAGCGATGGCGATAAGGGCTGTTTCAACAAATATCATTTTTTACGTATAATAACAGGTATAAATGCTGCCAAGCGATTCGTATTGCGCGGCGAGCTCGGAGAGCAGCCTCTCCGTCTCTCTCTCGGCATTAATGAACCTTATTCCCATGCCTTTGGGCGAAAGCGAATCTCCCACGCCGTACATATTGGTCCAGACCACTTCTCCCGTAAGTTCCACGGGCCTGTTCAGCCCTGGAAAGCTCAGAGATATTCTCCCCCTTGCATTGAGTCGCGCGGGGTGCTTGCACATCACCAGCATTCCCTTTTCGCTGAAATGCATCGAGGTCCCCCTGAAGATGCTTTCACCCGACTCGAAAGTCACCTGGCAGGGCAGCCTTCTATCCGTGAGAACTTCCCTGGTGATGGATTCCTGCTCGCTCAAAGTCCCCCCTGTCCCCAAAAAAGAAGGGGAATTCTACCTCAGGGAAATACCGAACTTCGCGGTCAGCTTGCTTACCAATTCGCTGTGGAGAACGTTTACTTCCTCATCGGTAAGACTGCGGTCCTGAGCGCGGTAAGTGAGCCGATAGCCGATGCTCTTTTTGCCCGTCCCTATTTGATCGCTTCTGAATATATCAAATATCTCGACGCTTTCCAGCAGTGGTTCATTCAATGAACGGATAAAATCGAGAGGTTCTTCAACAGCCAATTTTTCGCCTGCGATCAGTGCCATATCGCGGGGAACGGGTGGAAACTTCGGCAGCCCCTTATAGAGCGGATCAGGCCCGTGGAGCGCGAAAAGCCTGTCAAAGTTGAGCCTGAAGGCAAATACGGGTCTTTTTAGATCGTATGCTTCCGACACCTCCGAATGGACTCTTCCGAGTTCTCCAACCCGCTCGCCTCTGACGAAAACAGAAGCCGAAGCGCCGGGGTCGAGCCACGGCGCGAGAGGCTCGGCGCGGAACCGGACATCATCGATTCTAAGAGCGGCGCAAAGAGCCTCGACTACCCCCTTTACGTCCGTAAAGTCAACATCCGCATCACTGTAAAGAAGATGGGGAGTCCGCTTTCCTGCTAGGATGCCTGCCACGTGGTGAACTTCGTCGGCCTGAAGCGCCTCTTTTAGGGGCAGGAAAACCTTGCTGAGTTCGAAAATTCGGAAGTTTTCGCTCCGGTGGTCGAAGTTATGGCGCGCATTATTGAGCAGCCCGGGCAACAGGGTCGTTCGCATCACGGCCTGCTCGTCGCTCAGAGGGTTCTTAAGCCTAATTGGCGCCATATGAGGATCGCCCTGGGAATATCGAAGGCTTCGAATAGATTCGTAAGAAATGAAGGAGTAGTTGATAACCTCGAAGAACCCGGCACGGACCAACAGTTCCTTGAGTTCCGCGCGCACCCTCTGGTGAGTATCGAAAGCTGCGGTTTCCACTGGGGCGAGGGGGCTGGTGACTGCAATTCCGTCATAGCCGGAAAGCCTGGCCAATTCTTCAGCAAGGTCGACCTCCCTTGTAATGTCGGCCCTGAAGCCGGGCACGCTCACACGGAGGCGATTCGAATCCAGCGCCTCGACGCGCATTTCGATTCGTGTCAGGATCTGCTTCATCTCATCAGAGGACAACCGGGAGCCAAGGAACTCATTGGTCCTGTCCACCCGGAGTACGACTTCGTGGGCTTTTATAGGATTTGGGTATATGTCTATGCTGCCCGCAGCAATCGTTCCGCCCCCGACCTCCTGCATAAGCCCGGCGGCCCGGTCGAGGGCCCTGAGTACGCCATCGGGGTCTATGCCTCGCTCGAACCGGTAGCTCGACTCGGTTTGCAGCCCCAGCCTCCTGCCGGTGCGCCGAATCGCAAGCGGATCGAAGTAGGCGCTTTCAATGAGAACATCACTTGTATCCGGCACGATTTCCGAGTTGAGACCGCCCATGATGCCGCCTATCGCAACCGGACCAGCCCCGTCACAAATAAGCACGGCCCCTTCGGGCAGATCGCGCCCGGCGCCGTCAAGAGTGGTAAAGATCTCCCCGCGGGCCGCTTTTCTGACCACAATGCGGCGGTCGCGCAACCGGTTGAAGTCGAAGGCGTGAAGCGGTTGGCCGAACTCCATCATCACATAATTGGTAACATCGACAATGTTGCTGATCGACCGGACGCCGTGGGCCTCAACCCTTTCTGCGAGCCACCGGGGAGAGGGACCTATACTCACGCCCTGAATAAGTCTGGCCGTGTAGCGGGGGCAGCCTTCGGGGTCGTCGACGGTGACCGAGGTGAGGGTACCTATGGGGGGACCGGCTTCCCGCACAGCAATGGAAGGATATTTTATGCATGTCTTACACAGGGCTGCCACTTCCCTTGCGATGCCCACAACGGAGAGGCAATCCCCGCGGTTGGGAGTGATCCCAATCTCGAACAGCACGTCTTTGATCCCGAGCGCTTCGTCAAGAGGGACACCGACCGGGGTTTGGTCCGGAAGAAGCCAGATGCCGCTGTGGTCATCTCCAAGGCCGAGATCTTTTTCCGAGCAAAGCATTCCTTTGGACAATTCGCCGCGCACTTTGACTTCCCGAACGGACCCGCCCGGCAGCTCGGCTCCGGGCAGGGCAAGCGGGGCAATTGCTCCGGCGCGGGCGTTGGGAGCACCGCAAACGATCCTTCGCAAGCCACCCGGACCGGAGACCACACAAATCTTTAACCGGTCGGCATTTGGATGCGGCTCGATCGCTTCGATCCGTGCAGTCGCCACGTTTTTCAGTTGCGGATAGCGAGGCGAAAACGATTCAACCTCCAGACCCGCCATGGTCAGACCATCAGCGATCCGCTCGATGGGAAGAGGACAGTCAACATAATCGGAAAGCCATTTCAGACTTATGAGCATCTTGTTTCTCAGCGTCCAGTTCTTAGCGAAAATGATGGGTTACGCCTCGCTACACCCATTTATAGGAACTCTGTTTTCTTTAAACCAAAAATATATACAGTACAACAATACTTTCCAAAAAAGCTTCTTATATCACGTTAACTTTGAATTTCATTCTTCAATTTGGAGAAATTGACATCAAAAAACCCAAACACCTCTCTAGTACTTGCTTGCATAAATTAGCGCAACGTCTCAGAGGTGCTCGAAACTCGTCATTCCGGCACGCTTTAAGCCGGAATCCAGCTCTGATTTCACCTCAGGAACCCCCTGGACCCCGGCTCAAAAACCCTGCCGGGGTGACGAACACGAATGCTTGTTACACGCACTTTTGCAAGCAAGTACTAGGCATTCCCTGAATGGCCCATTGATGCTTAAACTCTCCAAAATCAATTCTTTGTTTGTCTAAGACTGTTCTATTGTAATATTCAATAAAGGAAATAGTCCTTCTATCTCTCATAAATTTTTCGAGGAATTCTTCTAAATCAGATGTATCGAGAGCGTTAAAGTCCCTTTCGATTATGCTCTTAACCGAATTTGCCTTTGGTTCGGATACAGTATCCATCTTTCGCCATTCCTCAACTAAAGAGGCGACAGGCCCAAGAAAACTCTCGGGTGGCCCGGATAACAAGTTATCCGGGCCACCCTTTGGAGTGAACACTGTATTAAGGCGGAACAACACAGCCATACGTGGATCCAACGGCCACATCCCTCAAAATTGTTCGAGAAAGCGCAGGTCGTTATCAAAAAAGAGGCGAAGGTCGTCTATTCCGAACTTGAGCATGGCAACACGCTCGATTCCCATGCCGAAAGCAAACCCGGTCACCTCCTCCGAGTCGTAGCCGACGTACTTATAGACCTCGGGGTCAACCATGCCGGACCCCAGAATCTCGAGCCATCCGGTGCCTTTGCAAACGCGGCAGCCTGCCCCGTGGCACATTACGCATTGGATATCCACTTCGGCGCTGGGTTCGGTAAAAGGGAAAAAACTGGGCCGGAAACGCAGCCCGACCCCTGGACCAAACATCTGGTGGACGAACGTGGTGAGGATGCCCTTCAAGTCCCCAAAAGATATCCCTTTTCCCACCATAAGACCTTCGACCTGGTGGAACATTGGCGTATGAGTGATGTCCGAATCACGACGGTATGTCCTGCCGGGAGCTATGACCCGAACGGGGGGCCTTCGTTTCTCCATTACCCGCACCTGGATGGGGGAAGTGTGCGTCCTGAGCACAACTTCTTCGGAAATGTAGAAAGTATCCTGCATATCCCTGGCCGGGTGGTCTTTGGGGATGTTAAGGGCTTCGAAATTGTAATAGTCCAGTTCGATCTCAGGTCCCTCGACCGTTTCAAAGCCAAGCCAGTTGAAGATACGGCAAATCTCCATCGCCGTCAGGGTGATCGGATGAAAGCGCCCGGCAGGCAGGCGTCTGCCGGGAACTGTAACATCGAGCGATTTGCGCCTGGCAGTCTCCAGGTCGCGACTTTTCTGTGAGGCCGCCGAAAAAATCTCCTCGAGCCGCGATTTAGCTTCATTCAACAGTCTTCCGACCTCACGGCGATCCTTTTCGGGGACTTTCCCCAGTTCCTTGAAAAGCTGGGCAAGTTCTCCCTTTCTGCCCAAAAAACGGATCCGGGCTTCGTCCAGGGCCCTTGTATCCTCCCGTATCCCGGAAAGGGCGCGGGAGGCCGTATCAAGCAGTTTCTCAACAGCCTCTTTCATTTGCTAAGCAGCTTCTTTCGCGATCCTTGCCAGCTCAGCGAAAGCCTCGGGATCGGTGGCGGCAAGATTTGCCAGGGCCTTCCTGTCAAGGGTTATGTTTGCCTTCTTCAAACCGTTCATGAGTTTGGAGTAGCTAAGACCGTGTTCGCGCGCGCCGGCATTTATGCGTATAATCCACAAGCTTCTGAAATCGCGCTTTTTGAGCTTGCGGTCGCGGTATGCAAACTTGAGGGCGCGCTCAACCGTTTCCTTTGCGGTGCGAAGCAAAGTGCCGCGCCCCCCTCGATATCCCTTTGCCGCCGAGAGAATTCTTTTGCGCCTCCGGCGCGATTTAACGGCCTTTTTTACTCTTGGCATTAAAATCTCCTTCGGAAGGCAAAAACAAAAAGTAAAAAAAGCAGAAACGGGAACAGGATTAGTTTTGCCTTTTGCCTCTTACCTTTTGCCTTATTATAGATACGGCATCATCCGCCGGAGAGCACCGACGTTTACAGCGTCCACTGCAGTCCCCTGGCGCAGCCCGCGTTTTCTCTTGGGGCTTTTCTTGGTCAGAATATGGCTCTTGAACGCCTTGGCCCTGACAATCTTGCCAGAGCCGGTTTTTTTGAATCGTTTAGCGGCAGCGCGATTGGTCCTGATTTTGGGCATTACGGGTATCCTTCATTCACCAGGATTTTTCAGACAAACACTCTACTCTATTTAGGATACGAACAAGAGTCAACAACTTAAGGTCGATCGGGTGAAATTTTCAAGACTTCGGGGCCAAAATCATTATCATGTTACGGCCCTCCATCCTGGGCTGTTGCTCGATTACAATTTCCTCCTTGAGTTCTTCCTTTATCCGGTCCAGCACTTTCATGCCCTGGTCCGAATAGGCGATTTCCCTGCCACGAAACAGCATGGTTACCTTCGCCTTGTCCTTTTGCCCGAGGAAACGCTTGATATGGCGGATTTTCACCTGAAGATCGTGCTCGTCGGTTTTCGGGCGAATCTTGACCTCCTTTACCTGGATTACCGTCTGTTTCTTTTTGGCTTCCTGGGAACGCTTGTTCTGCTGGTATTTGAACTTGCCGTAATCCATTATCTTGCAAACAGGGGGGTCGGCGTTCGGGGCCACTTCGACCAGGTCCAGATGTTCGAGGGCAGCCAGTTCCAGAGCCTTCCTTACCGGAATAATGCCAAGTTGCTGACCGTCGTGCCCGATCACCCTGACTTCCAGCGCACGAATCTTTTCGTTCACATTGGTCTGTTTCTCCAGTGTCGTATCTCCTTTCGATTAGGGTTGATGTTTGACCTTATCAGACAATGCCCAAACCAACATGTCCCCTGCTTGATTCGAGGCACTCCTTTTCAACCAAATCGGCAAATCGGGCCGGAGTCATTAGCTCCAGTTGCGTTCCATCCCGCTTTCTGGGCGCAATAGACTGCTTTTCCACTTCCTTGTCCCCAATGACCAGCATGTAGGGAACCTTCTGCATCTGGGCGTCCCGAATCTTGTAGCCGAGTTTTTCGCTTCTCATATCGACCTCGGCGCGAACACCGCGGGCGCGGAGTTCCCGGCAGGCCGCCTGCGCGAAATGGAGTTGCGCGTCGGTGACGGTGACGATGGTTGCCTGCACAGGCGCCAACCAGACCGGGAAGGCCCCCGCGTAATGTTCGATCAACACGCCCATGAAACGCTCTATCGCTCCCAGGATTACCCGGTGCACCATCACCGGCCGGTGCCGGGCGCCGTCACTGCCGATGTAGGTCAGGTCAAATCTTTCGGGCAACGTGAAATCACATTGGATTGTTGCGCACTGCCAACGCCGGTCCAGGGCGTCTTTGAGCTTCACGTCGATCTTGGGCCCATAGAAAGCGCCTTCCCCCTCGCATATCTGATACCGGAAGTTTTTTTCTTCAAGCGCCTTGATGAGAGCGCCGGTCGCTCGCTCCCAATCCTCATAGGAGCCAATGGACTTCTCGGGCCGGGTGCTGATCTCCATCTCGAAATCGAAGCCGAAAATCCCCATCACCTCGATAACAAAATCAATAATGCTCTTGATTTCGTCGTTCAACTGCCCGGGCGTGCATAGAATGTGAGCATCATCCTGGGTAAACTGCCGGACCCGAAGCAAGCCGTGCAGGACGCCGGATTTTTCGTGCCGGTGAACCGTTCCCAGTTCGAAGTAGCGAATGGGCATGTCACGGTAGCTGCGGATTTTGGACTTGTAGATCAGCATGTGCGACAGGCAGTTCATCGGCTTTAGGCCGTAGGACTGTTCATCGATCTCGGTGAAGTACATGAATTCGCGGTAGTGCTCGAAATGGCCGGACTTTTTCCACAGTTCGGTCTTGAGCAGCGTCGGTCCCACTACAATCTGATAGCCGCGACGCAGGTGCTCGCGTTTTTCGAAGTTCTCCAGGATATGGCGGATGAGTGCACCCTTTGGATGCCAGATAACCATGCCGGCGCCGACTTCCTCGGAGAAACTAAGCAAATCCAGTTCCCTGCCCAGCCTGCGGTGATCGCGACGCTGCGCCTCTTCGAGGAAGCCGAGATATTTATTCAGCGACTCCAAATCGAAGAAGGCGGCGCCATAGATGCGCTGGAGCATCGGGTTGCGTTCATCTCCCCGCCAGTAAGCCCCCGCCACGCTGGTGAGCTTGAAAGCCCTCAGGTAGCCGGTGTGTGGAATGTGAGGGCCACGGCAAAGGTCAATGAAATCTCCCTGCTGATAAAATGAAACGTTAGAGTCGGTGAACTCTTCGAGAAGCTCAACCTTGTATCTTTCACCCAGGCCGGAGAAGAAGTCGATCGCCTCCCGGCGGGACACCTCGCGACGGGCAAAGGGAAGGTTTTGCGAAGCGGTCTGCCTCATCCTGGCTTCGATCTCTTTGAGGTCCTCCTGGGTAAACGGTCTGGCCACATCGAAGTCGTAATAAAAACCGTTTTCGATTGCAGGACCGATGCCGATGCGAGCTTCCGGGAAAATTGACTTTACCGCCTGGGCCATTATGTGGGCGGCGCTGTGCCTTAGGATTTCAATTCCCGCCGGCGAATCGGCTGAGATTCCTTCCAAAGAAGCGTCTTCTTCGACCTTCCGGGTCAGGTCAACCGCCTGGCCGTTTAGCTTTGCGGCAACCCAGCCATCGCCTTCATGTCCCATTTTGGCCAAAATGTCCAAAATGGCCGTCCCTTTGGGCGCCCTCTGCCTGCTCCCGCCGGGCAAAAGGGTGATCTCTATTTCTTTTGACATATTTGGTTCCCGTGTCCAGCCATGTGAGGTCCACAGCCCCTCCCCGTGTCTCCGCGTCGAGCTGTTCCGCTATCGGGTTGACGGGACGGACAAGACCTAAACGAAAAAAGGCACCCCCAACCATTTTGGAAAGATGCCTTGAACGGAAATAACATCCTTCAACACCGAAATTTTATCTTCCTGATATAATGCGGGTCCAGCCAGTCAACCAGCCTTATCTTAGAGCAGTCTGCGCATGAAACGCCAATTGTCCCACGAATGGTAGGCACGGGCGGTTTCGAACCGCCGGCTTCTACCGCGTCAAGGTAGCGCTCTCCCACTGAGCTACGTGCCTACTAAACTCTTGATCTATAACGGTGTGGTCTGATTATGTCAAGGAAAATAGGACGCCTAGGATATACAGGACTTCCAGGACTAATCTCGGCGTCCCCGCGTCCATCAGCGCCCGTTCCACGACCCGTGTCCATGTCGGTTATCCTTAAGGAGGCGCACGCCCATAAAGAGATATTGTCCTCCACTCAATATTGAGAAACCGGCCGTCGTGAAGAACAAGGCGGAATATATCCACCCAGCGAGCTCCAGAATAGATCTGCCGAGCAGAGCGAAGACCGTTCCCAGTTCAAAAAGAGTAGTCAGTTTGCTGGAGGCCAGTGGTTTTATTTCGAATCTCACCCGGCAAACAAACAGGACTGAAAAACCGCTCAGGATAACGATGTCGCGCCCCACGGCGATCAGCACAAGCCAAAGGGGCGCTTGGCCGATCTTCCACAGGGTAATAAAGGAGGTTACCAGGAGCAGCTTGTCGGCAAGCGGGTCTATAAAAGAACCCAGGCGGCTTTTCTGACCGAGCATCCTTGCAATGAGCCCGTCGAGGGCATCTGTCATACCTGCGGTAAAGAAGACAAAAAAGGCCGTCCTCATCCATCCGCTCAGCAGAAGCCAGGCAAGAAGAGGGGTGAGCAAGATGCGTGCGAGCGTCAGCAGGTTTGGTATCGTCATCTTGTTTCTGTCTGAACTCTTTCGGCGGGAGGAGCAAACGACACCTTCATGGTCTGCTCCTCGGTTGAAAAGGAATCTATATGGATCGCAGCGCCGCTCGGAAGCTTGGCGCCGCTCATCTTAAGTATATAGTCCCCGTTGACTCCGTCCAGCTTCACTTCGCTTTCCGTGGGCCCGATCTCAAAGCCGGCCCTTTGCATATTTATGAACTGTTCGCGCAGAATTGCTTCCAATTCCATCCAATAGGAATATTGGGCAGAGGGCACATAGATCACCAGCGGGCCGACATTTTCAACCTGATCGGGGGAAGGGGGCGCCCCCTGAGTCGATCCGCCCGCCCGGCGCCCGGCCTGAGAGCCCCCGAGCAGGTTGCTCAATTGCGCAGCGATTTGCCTGGCAAGTTGGGTGGCCCCTTCCTGGTTGGACAGGTCTTCCATGTTTTGGGTTGAGTGGAGTTCGAATTCCGACTTGCCACGATCAATTCTGATCAGGCGGAGATTGGCGTCAAGCAATGCCTGTCTGCTGTTGGGGTCCAAGTGGCAGGAAACCTTGCCGACCACCACATCCTGAACGCCAAGCCCCTCTGCGAGCGATATCACCTGGGAGGGAGGTATATTGCCCGCGAGGTCCATTCTTACCAAACCGGACTGGGGCAGGAGGATGGAGAGGTTAAAATCGTCCACTTCTCTGCTGAGGCTTCGCGTAAAAGGAATGCGAACATCCTCTCTATCTGCGGGAAATACCCATTCCTGCTTCCATTTCTCCGGAACCGCCCACAGAATTTGTGTCTTTGTGGCGGCAATACCTCGGGAAGCCGGTCCCGGGGTTACCTGCTCCACTTCCCGGGGCTGAGAACCCTCAGGTTCACCCTCCGCCTGCGGCGAAGGACCGGGGTGTGGTGAGACCGACGTCTTACAAGAGTCACCAGGCTCCTGTGAAGATTGCGCATCCTCTTCACCCCGAACGTCCTGACTTCCGGGCGCCTCAGAGGCGGTGCCGAGTCCGGGCGAAGGAGCAGGCTGCGCCACAGGCATCTGTTGTGACGTTAAAAGTCCCGATTTCACCAGGTCGTCCTTGAGTGCGCTCATGGAGACAGTAACCTGCCCGACCACCCGAAACAGTGCGCCGGTCCGGTCTTCAGAAAAAACCTGGTAGGAGTCGATGTATTTTTCGGGTTTGGACAGCACCTTCTTCCGTATCTCGGCAACCTGCGCACCCATCTCCGTTGGGCTTAGAAATGAGGCTATGGCCTGCGTAAGTCCCTGGACCATAAAATCTTGAACCGCCTTTTGCCGGCTTCCGGCAGGGTCCTGAGGATCATACAGAGCCTGCCCGCTGCTAAAGTAGGCGCCCGGCCGTGCTTGTGCAGCAGCAGAGGCATCAGGCATCTCGATGGTCAAAATTGAAATCGGAAGAAAAAAAATGTAGAGTAAAACTCTCAAGACAGATTTTCGCATGCCAGTGCAACCTTTCGGATCGAGCTTCTCTTGTTACGCAACTATTTGCTATCATACAAGCGGCTCAAGGGGAAGGAGAAAACTTTGCAAAAGCCGCCTGCGGAATGCTCTCAGCGCAAGTACTTGATTGACCCGCGCCAGATTCACTACCTCAGATTCATAATCGAGGCATATCCGGGCATGGCGGTCGTATCGACCGTTGACTCGACGCTGGGGCTGATCTCGATAGCGGTTGCCCCGGGATGCGAGTCGGATATACTTGATATACTCGAAGCCGAGCGGGATGCCCTTGGACTGATCGAGGAGGAAACGAACTGAGTGAAAAGGACTAATGTCTGCGCAACAATCCGCCGTTTGATAAGTGAAGCGCTCCGAACCTGGAAATGAGCCGAATGTGCAGAAGGAAATCATGAAAGACCCGAAGCAGGCCACAGAAGTTAGGGTTTTCCAGCAAGGCGACCAGATACTGTCTGAGGGACAGGAATGTCTTCTCTTTTTCGTAATTCTAAGCGGTCAGGTGATGCTTAGCGGGCGAGGAAAAAAGATCAGGACACTGGGCGAGCAGGACGTCTTTGGTTTGGAGAATCTCTTGTTGAGGGAGCAGTCCCATTACTCAGCGGAAGCGGTTCAAGAATCCAGGGTGGCCACGTACGGACCTGAGGCCCTTGACCACCTTATCTACGAAAACCCCCGGATGGTTCAAAATGTGCTGGTTTCCATTCTCCACCAGCTCACCCAGACGACGTCAAATTTGCTCGATCACCCCGAGGCTATTGTAGCGGACAACGGTCGCATCTGTTTCTATAAGGACGGTGAGACGATACTCGATGAGACGAGCCGCAGGACCGATCTTTATCGCCTTATTACGACCGAGGGCGGGTTGCTGGTGACAGAGAGTGGACGAGAAACCTCACCTATCAAAAATCCGGGAGAGTTTTTCGGATTTCCCATCTCTTGCGCACTCACCTGTGTGCGAAGTATTGGCGAAAGTGTCGTCGAACAATATTGCACCGACGATCTTGATATCATGGTCAGAAATTACCCTGAATCGGCCACTCAGATCATGCGCATGATGATTGAACGCCTCCAAAGCGGGACTGAGGCATGAGGACTCCCCCCAAGCGCGGGATAAATTCGGATTGAGGACGGAGGACAGAGGACGGAGGAAGGAGCGAGCACAACCCGTTGCCTTTTCCTCGGTACTCGGCGCCCAGTCCTGAAAGCAGGATGGAGCCATGGGGGTTGAACTCAACTCCGGCAGTTCGCGCAAGCTATATATCCGCACCTTCGGCTGCCAAATGAATGAATATGATTCTCTACGAGTCCGGAGGCTGCTCGCCGCCCGGGGGTACGTGGTTGTCGATGACATTGGCCGGGCTGATGTTGTCTTTCTCAACACCTGCTCGGTGCGAGGCAAGGCGGAGCAAAAGGTCTACTCTTTCCTGGGGAGTCTTCGCCGCTTCAAGGAATCAAAACCAAACCTCAAGATTATCACCGGGGGCTGCGTGGCCCAGCAGCTCGGTGAAAAGCTGCTCGACAGGTTCGATCATCTCGATATTGTTATAGGCACCAGGGCGGTGAACTCCGTTGGGCAATTGCTGCAACAGGCGCTGGAGAGCGGCGGCAGGCTGGCCTGTCTGCCCGAAGAAGAAAAGCCCGACTCGCAGAGCGGGGGACCGGGAGAGGCGGAGATAAATCAGTCGCCCGGCGCCGTAACGGCTCCTGTTACCATAATGCAGGGCTGCGACAATTATTGTTCGTACTGCATAGTGCCATACGTGAGGGGGCCGGAACGGAGCAGACCGGCTGCTCAAATTCTTGAAGAGGTCAGGGCCCTGGAAGCGTGCGGCGTTAGCGAGGTCCTTCTGCTTGGTCAGAATGTAAATTCTTATGGGAAGGGGCTGGAACAAAGCATCACCTTCGATGAGCTTCTCAAGCGCATCGAGGCCCAGACAGGTATTGCGCGCATACGGTTTACCACTTCCCACCCAAGAGACTTAACCGATGAACTGATGCTTTGTTTTGCCCGAATGGATTCGCTGTGCAAGCACCTCCACCTTCCCGTGCAGGCTGGGTCGGACCGTGTCCTGGCCCGCATGAACAGAGGCTACACAGTAGCCGGCTACGTGGAGAAAATCCGGAGGCTTCGCACGATCTGTCCTGAAATTGGGCTTAGCTCCGATGTTATCGTCGGCTTTCCCGGGGAAACCGTAGAGGATTTCAAAAAGACGATGGAACTGCTCGATGAGGTCCGCTTCGATAATCTATTTTCTTTTTGCTACTCCGACCGCCCCAACACCCGCGCGGCGGCGTTTGCCGACAAGGTCGAAAAGGGGGAAGCGGCGCGGCGGCTCCTTGAGCTTCAGGCCTTGCAGGCCGATATCAGCGCCGGCAAAAACCTTGCCGAAGTCGGTTCGATTCGCGAAGTGCTGGTTGAAGGGCCAAGCAGAGCGTCCAACGGACAGATGACCGGGCGCACGACCCATAACAGAATAGTAAACTTTCAAGCGCCTTTGTCATCGAAGGGGCAAATTGTCGGCGTCAAAATTGCCTGCGCGTATTCTCATTCGCTCAAAGGAGATATTGTCGCAAAATAATGGGCCAATGGTGCAATAAGGATTTGCTTCGCCTTGCTTCACTGGATTTTTGAGGTTATAGTGTGGGCGCGTCTGCGGGAATTTTACCGGCAGATGCGGTTCCACAAACAGCTAGTCTGGACCGGGACACCGGGGGCACGTTGCTGGAGGAAATCATGTTCAAGCAGATGAAAGTAACCGGGCTGGTAATGGATCCCCACTCTAACACGCCGATCCTGGTGCTCAAGGATATAGCCGACGATACAACCCTGCCGATATGGATAGGGCTGCTTGAGGCTACGGCAATCGCCACGGAACTGGAAAAGATACAGTTTCCGAGACCGATGACTCATGACCTGATACGGACTCTTTTTGACCGTCTTGAAGTCAAGGTCGAGCGTATAGAGGTCTGCGACCTGAAAAACAATACTTATTACGCTCTTATCCATATCAGAAACGGCGAACAGGTCAGTTCGATTGACTCGCGCCCCAGCGACGCCATCGCGATCGCTCTTCGGACAAATGCGCCTATCTTTGTAAAAGAGGAGGTAATCAGCAAGTACCTCAAATCCGACGATCTCAAGCTCCCATTTGATGAAAAAAACAAGGAGCAGTGGGCCGATATGCTCGACAGGCTCGACCCTTCCGATTTCAGCAAGTACAAAATGTAATCAGCGAACCAGACAGATGAAGATGGACACTTCGCGTTTGGCAGGTTTGATCCAAGCTGCCCGGGGACAGCGGCCGGTTGATCTTTGCATAAAAGGATGCCGCCTGGTGAACGTCTTTTCCGGGGCAATTGAGGCTGCCGACCTGGCTGTTCACGACGGCTTCATTGCCGGTTGGGGCGCCTATTACGGCAAGGAAACCCTGCAGGCGGATGGGATGTATCTCAGCCCGGGCTTCATTGACGGTCACGTTCACATTGAAAGCACTCTGCTGAGTCCGGCCAATTTTTGCGCGGCAGTGCTTCCGTGGGGCACCAGCGCGGTGGTGGCCGACCCGCATGAAATTGCAAATGTGCTCGGTCTGGATGGGATAAGGTATTTCCTGGAGTGCGCTAGAAATCTTCCCCTTGATATCTTTTTCAATCTGCCAAGCTGTGTTCCCGCTTCTGCCCTCGAAACATCGGGCGCCGACTTAAGGGGTGCGGATTTGTTGTCTCTGCTGCCCGACGAAAAGCTGACCGGCCTGGCGGAAATGATGAATTTCCCAGGCGTGATCCAGGCCGATCCCCAGGTCACCGACAAACTGCTCCTTTTCCAGAACATGGTAATAGACGGTCATTGTCCAAGTCTGTCGGGCAGGGACCTCAACGCCTACATTGCCGCCGGAATCGGCTCCGACCATGAATGCACCTCCCCGGAGGAAGCCGCTGAGAAACTCGAACGCGGAATGACCGTCATGATTCGGGAAGGGAGCCAGTCCAAAGATCTGCGGAAGCTCATCGGGATTGTAAACGACGCCACCTGGCCGCGATGCATGTTCGTATCCGATGACCTGCACCCGGACGACCTCGTGGGCAAAGGGCATATGAACGCGATAATAAATGCCGCGATGTCTCTTGGCATGGACCCTGTTCGTGCCGTAACCCTTGCGTCCTGGACACCTGCCGCCTATTTTCGGCTCCCAAGGCGAGGGGCGCTTGCACCGGGATTTGTTGCCGATTTCAGCATCAGCCCGACACTTAATCCATGGGACCCGGTGCGGGTATTCAAGGGTGGAACAGAAATTGCCCGCGAGGGCGAACTGCTGAGCGATCCCATCTTCTGGCCAATGCCTCCCCTGCCGGGCAGCCCGATGCACATCGACAAAATAAGCCCCCTGCAATTGCTCGTCCCGGCCAAAGCCGGCAGATTGCGCGTCATGGAGATACTTGAGGCAACGCTTTTTACGCCCAAACTGCTCATGGACCCGAAAATCGAGAACGGTTATGTCATTTGCGACGTTGAACGCGATTTGCTCAAAGCGGCGGTCTATAATCGATACGTTCCGGGAAGGGCGCCGGCGGTCGGATTTGTCCACGGCCTGGGGCTGAAAAAAGGCGCCGTAGCTACATCCATTGCGCACGATTCGCACAACGTCATCGCGACCGGCGTATCGGACGATGATATTGCCGCTGCGGTTTCCGCGTTGAGGCAGACAGGCGGAGGGATGGCTGCAGCCTCGGAGGGCCTGGTCGAGGTGCTGCCGCTTCCAATCGCCGGACTTATGTCCGCGCTGCCTGCTTCGGATGTCTCTCACAGGCTCGGCAAGCTCAAAGCGCTCGTAAAAGACTGGGGGGCAAGACTGGATAATCCCTTCATGGCCCTCTCCTTCCTGTCGCTTCCGGTCATACCGGAGTTAAAACTGACCGACCTGGGACTTGTCGAGGTGTCGAGCTTTTCTCTCGTTCCCCTATTCGAGGAAGTCTGAGGCTCACTCAGCAGTGGAGGGCAATCCGTGAGTGCTGAAAGCCATTTCCAACACGATCTTTAAACTATCAGGAGGATAGTGATGAGCACCATTTCATGTCATTCGGTCAGTGATGTGGTCGAGTTCGCCATCGAAAAGGAAGAAAAGGCCATGGAGTTTTACAGCAAATGCGCCGAACGGGCAAAGAACCCGGGAATAAAAGAGTTCTTCAAGGAAATGGTGGCCGAAGAGCAGAGTCACCGGGATATGCTCAGGAACCTGGATTCGCTCAACCTCGATAAGGTGGAGCTCAAGGAAGTGGAAGACCTCAAGATCAGCGACTACCTGGTCGATGTGAGTTTCATGGAAAATATCAGCTACCAGGAAGCTCTCATCATTGCGATGAAGAAAGAAGAAAAAGCCCTGGAGTTCTATTCGGGCTGGAAAAACAAGTGTATTAACGAAAAAGCTTCAAAGCTTTTCCAGGTGCTGGAAAATGAGGAGGAAAAGCACAAACGCAAGCTCGAAAAACTCTATGATGAGGAGATACTTACCTGGGACTAGGAAAATAAGGACTGAGAACTGCCTCCAAGGTCGGGATAAATCCGGACTGAGGACTGGAGCGGAAAAACACTGTCCTGTTGCGAGAAGTTTCCTAATAGGTGCTGAAAAAGCATTGAGGTTAGA
>DASPQK010000155.1:0-10462 GCA_035624985.1 Syntrophobacteraceae bacterium
CAGAGCGATTGCCGTATGAAAAGCCGTTGCGGCGATGTCCGGCATTATGGGAGCGAGGAAATATGCTGCCGCGCCGATCAATACCCATCCCATTAATTTACGGACCCAAAGCATCCAGTCTCCCGATCTGGGAAGCATCGCCAATCTGCCTGAGAGCAGGGCGAGAATGAAAAGTGGAAACCCCATCCCAAGACTCAGGCTGAAGAAGACCCAGAAACCGAAAGCGGGGTCCCTGCTGTTTGCAACCATTAACAGGACCCCGGCGACGAAAGGTCCGATACACGGGGCGGCCACTATGCCAACGGTCAACCCCATGAAGAGGCTTCCGAGGTAACCGGCGTAGTTTCGAGCCGCCGCCCCGGTTATCCAGGCAGGCAGTCTGAATTCCCAGACGCCGAACATGCTCAGGGCGAACAAGAACATTACCAGGGCGACCAGCAAAAGAGTTACCGGGTCTTCAAGGAGCGTCCCCAAAAGACGCCCCGACAGGGCGGCGAAAACTCCCAGCGTCGAGTTCATTACCGCGATCCCCAGGACGTAGAGAACAGCATGGATCGCAACGGCGATGCGCCCTGCCTTCAGGGCCACGGATTTGCCGGTGAAGTAGGATATGGTCACGGGCATCAGGGGATAAACGCATGGGGTAAGATTTAGGGCCATGCCGCCCAAGAAGACTGAAAAAACGGCCCAGAACATGCTGAGGCCGGTATAGGGTCCGGGGGCCGGGTCGGCCCAGAGCGCGGGCGAAAACAGGCAAAAACAGGAACAAAGAAGGAAACCAAGTAATAGAAGTACGCCGCGTTTCATTTGCACCTTTCCAAATGTTCAAATCTGTCTGCATTTTATATCTCCGGCGGCGCAACAGAAAAGAAGAATTTTCATGCCCCCGGAGCGCCAAGAGCGAAGCATCGTTGAATTTTGTTCCTGACGGTCGTTTTCTTGGGAACCAGGCGGATTCTTCCCTGGGAAACGAGGGCTTGGGCTTCATATCTGATACCAAGTTACCTTTAGAATACCATTTTCATGTTTCGCGGGTGAGGCGAAGCATCATGGACAATTACCTAGAAAATACCATTTTCATGCTTCGCGGGTGAGGCAGGCGCCATGGGCAATTGCGTTCAAGATCGATGTGATCGGGAGGGCATACAGCGCTGCGCTCCCCCTCCCCTTCAATGGGGCGGGGTTTACCCCGCCCAATCTTGAACGCAACTCCCTATTGGCCCGAAGGCTGCGAGGTCCATTTGGTTTCCAGCGGCAGCGAGGCTTTGAAGCGGCTCGAAGAGGACGACTACGATCTTCTGTTGCTCGATATTATCATGCATCTCGACTTACTTTCCGAGACTATCGGCTGAAGAGGGTAGATTTCATAGCGAGGCTGCGTTGGAACCCGGCAACGCATTTCAGCGAGAGCCGCCCATCAGATCTGGATTTCCAGGATTTCGAAGTTCCGAATGCCTTTTGGGGTTTGGACCTTGACCTCATCGCCCTGTTCCCGGCCGATGAGGGCTTTGCCTATAGGAGAAGTAACGGATATGGTTCCTTCCAGCACGTCGGCCTCGTAAGGGCCGACCAGTCGATATGAACTCACCTCGCGTGTTTGGAGGTCTTCCACGATTACGACGCAGCCGAAGACAACTTTACCGTCGACGTTGTCCGGAAGATCGACTATTTGGGAGTGCGCCACCTTGTCGGTCAATTCCTGGATCCTTCCCTCGATGATTGCCTGTTTTTCTTTGGCAGCCTCGAACTCGGCGTTTTCCGTGATATCCCCGTGGCCGCGAGCTTCCTCTATGGCCCTGATGACCGAGGGGCGGTCTTCCTTCTGCATGCGCTGCAATTCACTGCGAAGCTTCTCATATCCGTTCCGGGTGATGGGGACTCTGTGCATTCCCACTCCTTTCAAGAAATATGCGGTCTATTATTTTAATACCAAAATTTGAAAAAACTTCATCAAAAAGTTGAACGGGCATCCAAAGAATTTAGTCTCATTTTTCGCATCGGCCGATTTTAAGTTACCCACAATCGTCCGTATCGTGGTAGAGTAACTGGTTAATAACTCAGAAACCGGCACATGGCGCGACGCATCCCCCGGCAACAGCTTAAGGCGTTTAGGACACGACGGTAAGAAGGGGTCTTGGAGGACCTCCTGAGGGACTTTTATGGGCTTTAACCGGAAAGACCTTCTGGCAATTCGCGACCTGGAGGTCGCCGAAATTGAATTCATTCTCGACTCATCCCAATCTTTCAAGGAGATCAACGCGAGGTCCATCAAGAAGGTGCCGACCCTGAGAGGCAAGACCATCATTCACCTTTTCTACGAACCGAGCACAAGAACGCGGACCTCCTTCGATATTGCCGCCAAACGGCTCAGTGCCGACACTTACTCGGTAACATCTTCGACCAGTTCGATGGTAAAGGGTGAGACGGCGCTCGACACACTCAAGAATCTCGAGGCCATGAAACCCGATGTGTTCGTCATTCGCCATTCAGCTTCCGGCGCTCCCCAAATGCTTGCGGGCCGCACGACCGCCTCGGTCATAAACGCCGGAGACGGGATGCACGAGCACCCATCTCAGGCGCTGCTTGACATGCTGACCATTCTTGATAACAAGAAGAGACTGGACGGGTTGAACGTAGTCATCGTCGGAGACGTATTCCACAGCCGGGTGGCGCGTTCCAATATCTGGGGCCTTACGAAAATGGGGTCAAAAGTGGTGGTGTGCGGCCCCGCCACGCTTATTCCCCCGGATATCGAATCAATGGGCGCAGAAGTATCGAACCGCCCGGAACATTGCATTCCCGATGCCGACGTGATCATGGTCCTGCGCCTTCAGAAGGAAAGGCAGCAGCAAATGTTGCTTCCGTCGCTTCGCGAATATTCAACCTGGTACTGTATAAACGCCGACAGGCTCAAGAAGGCAAGAAAAGACGTTTTGATCATGCATCCGGGGCCGATGAACAGGGGAGTGGAAATCAGTCCCGAGGTCGCCGACGGACCCTATTCGGTTATCCTGGACCAGGTAAGCAACGGTGTCGCCGTCAGGATGGCGCTGCTTTTTCTGCTCGCGCAAAGATAAGAGAGCGATGATGGAAGCGCACAAGAATTCAGTTAATCTTGTCCTGCGCAAAGGCAGGGTGATCGATCCGGCACAGGGACTGGACGCAATAATGGATGTCGTGATCGAAAAGGGGACCATAGTCGAAATGGGCCCGGGGGTCGGGCCGCCCCCTGCCGGGGCGGCAGGCGAAGCTGCAAAAGGCGCCGCCGGGCGTTCTGAGCGGTCCCGATTCAAGCAAATCGATGCGAGCGGCAAATGGATAGTTCCGGGTCTTATCGATATGCACGTTCATCTGCGCGAACCGGGGGAAGAATACAAAGAGACGATCGCCTCGGGAACGCTGGCGGCGGCTGCCGGCGGGTTCACATCCGTGGCCTGCATGCCCAACACGCACCCGGTAAACGACTGCGCGGCGGTAACCCAATTTATTATTGAAAAAGCCAGAGAAGAAGGTTTTTGTAGGGTATTTCCCGTTGGGGCCATAAGTCAGGGGCTCGAAGGCAAGAATATTTCCGAGTATGGGGACCTTCGGGCCGCGGGCGCCGTGGCCGTATCCGATGACGGGAGGCCCGTAATGAGCAGCCTTCTTATGAGGCGTGCGCTCGAATACGCCGGGACATTCGGCCTGCTTGTCATAAGTCATTGCGAAGACCTGGAGCTTTCCGGGCAAGGTGCGATGAATGAGGGCGCCGTATGCACAAAGCTTGGGCTGAGAGGCATACCGCGCGCCGCTGAAGAGATTATGGTGGCCCGCGACATTGTTCTTGCCGAGCTTACCGGAAGCAGGCTCCATTTAGCTCATATAAGCACTGCCGGGTCAGTGGCGTTGATACGGGAGGCAAAAAAACGCGGCGTTCCGGTCACCGCTGAGACCGCGCCCCATTATTTTACCCTGGACGAAGAACTGATCTTTTCCTACGATCCCGTTTACAAGGTGAATCCGCCTCTAAGGAGGCTGGAGGACATCGAAGCGGTAAAGGCCGGACTGCGCGATGGGACCATCGATGTTATCGCTTCGGATCATGCGCCTCACAGCGCAGTGGAAAAGGACATTGAATTCGAATATGCCGCCAACGGCGTGATCGGCCTGGAATCATCCCTGCCCCTCATTTTGCGGCTGGTGAACGAAGGTCTTCTGAGCCCCTTGGAAGCAGTCTCTAAAGTAACGAGCAACCCCGCACGAATCCTTCAAATCCCATTTGGCACACTTGGCAAAGGGATGGCTGCCGATTTGAGTCTCATCGACCCGGAAGTAAAATACGGCATCGACGTTAGTCGTTTCAAATCCAAGAGCAGGAACTGCCCCTTTGCCGGCATGCAAGTACAGGGCAAGGCCCTCATGACTTTTGTGGGAGGCAGGGTGGTTCATACAGGATGACTACAATGCCGCAGGACCCTGGCCCCCCCAGAATTCTTGTAGTCGATGATGAAAGGAGCATGCGGGAGCTTCTTGAGATCCTGCTGCTCAAGAATGGTTATAGCGTCGAGTGCGCCGAGAACGGATCGGAAGCGCTCGCGGTGCTGCAAGGCCGACCGTTCGATCTTGTTATAACAGATATTCGAATGAAACCGGTCAATGGGCTGGAGGTCCTAAAGCACTGCAAGGAGATTGCCCCCCGAACCACTGTAATAATGATCTCGGCTTACGCCAGCACCGAGCTGGCGGTAGAGGCGATGAACGAAGGCGCCTACGATTTCTTCCCCAAGCCTTTCAACAACGAACAAATCCTCTCGGTGATTTCGGGTGCTCTGCGCAACAGGGGAGAGGACAAGGTATTAAAGGAGCCCCGTGAGGGCCCTCTTTATTTCGGCTGCCTTATCGGAGAAAGCCCTCCGATGCGAAAGGTCTATGAAAGCGTCGAGCGGGTAGCCAAGAGCAGGAGCAATGTTCTCGTCACCGGCGAAAGCGGCACGGGCAAAGAGCTTGTAGCCAAAGCGATCCACCTGCGGAGTTCAAGGCGGGACGGGCCTTTGGTGGTTGTCAACTGCGGGGGAGTCCCGGAAAATTTGGTGGAAAGCGAGCTTTTCGGCTACAGGAAAGGAGCTTTCACGGGTGCTGCGACAAACAAAAAAGGGCTGGTGGAAGCAGCCCAGGGCGGCACCCTGTTCCTCGATGAGATTGCGGAACTTTCCCCCCTGCTTCAGGTCAAGATTCTCAGGCTTGTGCAGGAAAAGACGATTAGAATGGTCGGCGGCACCGAGGACATTTCAGTTGACGTCCGGATCATTTCCGCTACCAACCGCGATCTCGAATGCATGGTAATGGACAGGACTTTTCGAGAGGACCTCTATTATCGGCTCAACGTGCTGCCTATCCGCATTCCGCCCTTGAGAGAGCGCCGGGAGGACATTCCCCTGCTCGCGCAGTATTTCCTTTCAAAGTTTACAAAGGATTCCGGCAAAGAGATCCACAAAGTCTCTTCCTATGCTATGGACGTTCTGTGCAATTATGAATTCCCGGGAAACGTCAGAGAGTTGGAGCACATAATCGAGCGCGGCGTGTCGATGGAATCCTCCAGGATAATCCTGCCCGATTCTTTGACGCTTTCCATGTACAGGCGAAAAGAACAGGAGCAGGCGGCCGCTCCGAGTGTTTCGGAAATTCCCCTGGAGGGGTTCGACCTGGACCAGCACATGGCCGAAATCGAAAAGCGACTCCTTCAGCAGGCCCTGCTTCAGACGGGGGGCGCAAAGCTTAAGGCCTCCCAACTGCTCGGGATCACATTCCGTTCTTTCCGGTACCGGCTGCTCAAATATGGACTGGCAACCGAAGAGGAATTAGCAGACGGCAAGCGGAGCACGGATGACGGATGACGGAAGACGGATGACGGACGAAAAAAATCCTCAAGGACTATTCCCCCAGAAATTCGACGTATTATAATCAGAAAACTCCAAATATCTAAAAGCTGGTCTGGTTCGAAGGAGCTAACCGAAAAAACCTTGACCTTTCATGAGAGTTCCAATAAATGGGGACTTCATCCGAAAGTAGAGCAATATGAGGAACTGAATTATGCCCAACAAGGATATGGATGGCGAACAAATGATGGATGATTTTGAAGACGATTCAGGGCTTGAATTCGAACAAACCGACGAGCTTGATTTTGCCGGCGAGGATGATTTGCTGCTCGAGGAGGGCGAAGATGACGAAGACCTGCTTCCATCGGTTCTCTATAAAGGGATCACCAGGCCAAAGACCGATGAGGACTGGAGGCAGCTTCTGCTCGACGCCAGCAGGGAGGGTGTGCCTGAATACAGGATTTCGGACAGTTACCGGGAAGGGGCTCTGCTGATGCACCCCGTTTTCGGAATCGGTGTGGTAACCAAACTTATCTCCTCCCGGAAGATGGAAGTCATTTTCGAAAGCAGCAAGAAACTGATGGCCATGAGCATAGTCGCTCCGACCCAGGCGGCGTGAAAGATCAACACCGGGCTTCCAATGCTGCGACCAGGTGCTCCTGCATCTGCTCGATGAGAAACGGGTAGACCAGAGGCACGCCTGCCACGACATTTCCATTGATCAGGTGATCGTCTTTTCCCCGGAAATCGCTGATCATGCCGCCGGTCTCAGTTATAAGCAGCGCGCCGGCGGCTATGTCCCATGCTTTCAGGCCGATTTCCCAGAAGCCGTCGACCCGCCCGGCGGCGAGGTATGCCAAATCGAGCGCTGCGGCCCCGGCGCGTCTGATCCCGCTTACACGCAGGAAAATGGACTTGAAGGCTCTCAGGTAGACGTCGATATATTCCCTGGTTCTGAAGGGGAACCCGGTCGCAATCAGCGCCCGATCGAGGTCCACTTTCGTGCGCATCAGGAGTCTTGAGCCATTCAACCAGGCGCCGTCTCCGCTTCTTGCAGAGAAAAGCTCATTTCGAACGGGGTCCAGCACCAATCCCAAGAAAGGTTTTTTCTCCAGGCATACTGCGATGGAAACGGCAACAAACGGAAAGCCGTGAATAAAGTTAGTGGTGCCGTCCACAGGGTCGATTACCCATGTATAACCGTCCTGCAAGCCGTCATTTGCCGTTTCTTCGGCCATGATGTGGTGGTCGGGGAAATTGTGCCGTATGGCTGTCGTTATCAGATCTTCGCACCTTTTGTCGACCTCGGTCACATAGTCTGCCGGTCCCTTGCTGTGGACCGAGGAACGTGAGATGCGGCCGATCTGCTGCCGGATAAGTTCTCCTGCCTCAAGGATGGTTTTTTTGGCGATTGCTTCTATTTTATCTGGCATTATCATTCCTTTGATACTAGAAACTAATCCCGCCAAGTGAGGGACTAAATCTCAAAAGGTTCGTCAAATTGATTATAGACGTCCATACCCACATTTTCCCCCCCGATATCATCGGCGGCCGGGATTTATTCATGAGGGACGAACCTGAATTCCAGCTTCTCTACGGCGCTCCCGGCTCGAAAATGGCATCTGCGGAAACCCTGATCCAGGCGATGGATGAAAACGGTGTGGACATCTCGGTAGTGTTCGGCTTCCCCTGGAGGTCCGCTGAAGTGCTTGCGCGTCACAACGCCTATGTGCTGGATGCCGCCGCAAAGTTCCCCGATCGTCTCCTGCCGCTGGCCTGCCTTAACCTTTTCTCGCCCCTGTGCGCAGGAAAAGCGGAAACGTACCGTAAGGACGGCGCTCACGGGTTCGGAGAACTGGCCGTTTACGCCGCCGCCGGGAATATGGACCGAGTTCTCGATAATTTCAAGCAGATTGCGGGTCTATGCCGACGGGAAAACCTAGTGTTGCTTGTCCATGCAAATGAACCCGTCGGACATCAATACCCGGGAAAAGCTCCATTCGGGCTCGACCTCTACTATGACATGGCAAAAGTTGCCGCCGGGGCCACACTGATATTTGCTCACTGGGGGGGTGGCCTGTTTTTTTTCGAACTTTTGAAAAAAGAAGCCCCCGGCCTTTTCGCGGATATTTACTACGATACGGCGGCTTCCCCTTTTATTTACAGGACTGACATCTACAGGGTAGCTACGCGATTGGCCGGGGCGCACAGGGTCCTTTTTGGCAGCGACTATCCCCTGATTTCTCCGAAGCGCTATTTTGCCGAGATCAGCCGATCGGGCCTCCCGGACCCCGATATGAAATCGATACTGGGAGAAAATGCGGCCCGTATCTTCTCAGTCTGAAGCCGGGAATTTCAGGAACTGAGGTCTCACCACTCGACCGGACGCCATGCAAAACATTCGATTTGATATACCCACCTCAGCCCCTTTCCGGCTGGACCTCACGGTGTGGGTCCTGCGGCGACGGAAAACCAACCGAATCGACTCCTGGAATGGGAAAATCTATCGGCGGGCTATGACTCTGGACTCGCAGATCGTGCTGGCAAGCGTCGAACAAAAAGGACCGCCCGGAAGCGCTGTATTGGCGGTGGACCTTGCCTGTGAAAATCCATCGCCCCAGACAAGGTTGGCAGCCGAATCCGCGCTCATTCGCCTGCTTGGCCTGGATGTCGACCTAAGTGGGTTCTACGCGATGGCGTTTGCCGATGCGCAACTGGCGCCCCTTGCTGAAAAATTTATCGGAGTAAGACCCCCTCTTTATCCTACGCTCTTCGAATCCATTGCAAACGCCATAGTCCTTCAGCAAATTTCGCTCGATGCCGGGATGAGTGTTCTTAACCGGCTGACCGAAATCTATGGCGCCCGATTCAATTACCGTCATGAAGTATTCTATCTTTTCCCTGAGGTGCGTTGCCTCGCAGGGCTTGGAGTGGAAGAAATAAGGCGTGCGGGGCTGACGGCGAACAAGGCAAGGGCGCTGGCGGAGTGTGCCGGGCAAATAATGGAGCGAGGTTTATCCCTGGAATACTTTGAAGAAATGGATAATGAAACGGCTTTTAACGAGCTTGTGAAGTTTCGCGGCATAGGCAGGTGGAGTGCGGATTACATTCTTTTGAGGGGTCTGGGCAGGTTGGACGTGTTCCCACAGGGGGATATCGGGGCGCGGGCAAGGCTCAATAGCCTGCTAAGATCCGATGGAAAGCTCTCAGATCTCGACGTTGCGAATATCGTAAAGAAGTGGCAAGGCTATGGCGGCATTGTCTACTTTCATCTTCTGCTTTCCGGGCTCGCCGATAAGGGGTTAATGTGTCTTTTTTGATTTTTTAAAGTGTTTGTGAACATAAGGTTGCGGCACTTCGAACTTGCCTGGGAACGGCTTTCTTTGCGCAAACGAAAAATCGATCTCAAAGGGCCAATCTGGATGCGCCATGAGCCTGAAGTGAATCGACGTTGCCAGCGATTACAGCTAAGTCCTGGGAACCGTTTGCACGATGGCTTGACCCTACCGGCAATGATTATTACCTGACACTCACCGTCCGGGATACTCTTGACTTGTTTAACGATGCTGCCATTATACTTGCCACCGTGTGTTCCATCTGTGCTTCTCGCCAGGCCGCGCCGACAGTTCCAAGTCTTTGTGGAGGACTACAATGAAGAAGATATAGGCATTATCGGGTCTCATTGTCCGAATCCTGTCCATTTCTCATCGAATCGAGGAAAGGGTGCTGAGATGAATCCGATCCGATGACCCCAAGAGAGGCAGACTGGACGATCTTTTGCAGGAATGAGTTGCACGTCATCTACAAATGCAGCCAAGATCGTGGTTTTTCCCTTTGCGACCTTACTCTTCCGCGCCTCGGGGACTTTGGGCAGACCGGTCACGCAAGACGGCGCCCGCAATGTTGCCGCTAACTGGCTAAGCCTTGAAACCCGGCCCATGGGGTCGCCGCTGGGCCGTGAGATCAAAATGGTCGAGACCTCGTTTTTTTCTTTGGTGTCTATGTCCTTCTTTAGTGCACGTCTAAGCTCAGCGA
The DNA here is from genome assembly GCA_035624985.1 of Syntrophobacteraceae bacterium. Taxonomy (GTDB): domain Bacteria; phylum Desulfobacterota; class Syntrophobacteria; order Syntrophobacterales; family Syntrophobacteraceae; genus SbD1. The sequence goes on from DASPQK010000155.1 coordinate 9,891, forward strand.
TGGCTTTTTCACCAATTTCAAGAGCACCCTCGAGGAATTCGCGATATCCATTCTCCTGGAGCAGCTTGACAGGAAAGCCGATTATTTTTTGGAGACGTTCATTCACGTTTGCCTTTAGCGGAGGTTGAGGCAAAAACTCATGAACCACTCTCCTGCCGTAAGTTGTGAACGTCATACAATACCAACTGAATACTGTGTATTTACTCCTGATGGTTATGAAATCTTGTTTTTCCGTCTCACTCAGGCTCTCAAATCCCGTCGGTCCATGGAGAGGCTCCGTATAATCGAATAACTCATCAAGTCTATCGGTAATCGTCGGCGAGAAAAAATGGTCAAACCAGCTTGACTCAAACGCATCTTGGAACTGTTCCCAGGTTATTAGCCTGATGCTGGTACTTGCTTGCATAAATTAGCGCAACGTCTCAGAGGTGCTCGAAACTCGTCATTCCGGCATGCTTTAAGCCGGAATCCGTGCGCCTGGGAGCAGGCGCGATCTGAGAGGTGCAAGTCCTCTCTCGGGAGATGTCCGCTCCCGATAGTCAAAGGTAACTGCGTCGCCGTGAGGCGGGGTG
>DASPQK010000156.1:0-6392 GCA_035624985.1 Syntrophobacteraceae bacterium
CTGCGTCTTCCACGACAAAAAGCCCGTGCTGTGAGGCGAGTTGTCGCACCTCGATCATATCGGCGGGCCGGCCATACAGGTGAACGGGAACGATGGCTTTTGTTCTGGGCCCGATAGCCCTGGCAACCCTTTCGGTATCCAGATTATAGGTTTGCGGGTCGCAATCCACAAAGACCGCGCGCGCCCCGGTGAGAGTAATCGCTTCAGAGGTGGCTATAAAGGAATTTGCGGCGGTTATGACCTCATCGCCATTGCCTACGCCAAGAGCGCGCAAAGCAATATATATGGCATCGGTGCCGTTTCCAACCCCGATACAATACCTTACTCCCAGAAAACGCGCGAAATCATCTTCGAACTGTTTGACATGCCTGCCGCCGACGAAAGCAGTCGTTTGTATCACCTCGGCGATGGCTGAATCGATTTCGGTTTTTATGGTTTCATACTGAGCCTTCAGATCTACAAAAGGCACTATCATGACGAGACCCTTCAGGATGTTTTGGTTTCTCTGTACTTGCCCGCTTTTCTATTCACTTTGAACTGGAAGTAGTTGAAGATGCGCAGGAAGCCTGTCCTGCATTTTGGACAGCTGTAGTATTTCGAATAGGGCACCCAGGCCATCCACCCCTGACGCTTTATGCGCCTCAAAAGCGCCCCATTGCAGACCGGACAGGGCCTTCTCCTGTGATGGGAAGACCCGTTGCCTGCCGTCTTTTCGTTTTCCATATGCAGGAGTGGTTTAAATCCCGGCAGCTATTGGGCGCTCGGAGGACGGTAGCCTGCTCCGACGACGCCGCCTAGTCCAGTTATTTGCAGGCCGTAAACAACCGCCTGCACCCTATTGGTTTCAACGAAGACGATGTCTCTATCCTTGACTTCGACGTTGTGGCTGGAGTTTTGCTGAAGGTCCTTGAAGCTCAGCTCGACGATGTCCGGCTGCTTTTTATCGCCCCGGAGCCTGACCAGCTTGATGGAGTCTTCTTTCGCATAAGGAGCGAACCCGCCTGCTGCGACAATGGCTTCAGGCACATTCATCTTTCTCTTTATCGGATAATTGCCGGGCTTTCGTACAGCCCCATCCACATAGACCATTCCGGCTTCGGGGACGTAAATCACATCGCCGCTCTTGATTTCGATGTTAATGTCATCTCCGCCTCCCCTGACCAATTCATCGAGGTCGATCAGCAAAGTGGAAGGCCGATCCATATCCCTGGATCCCCTGCGCACCTGGACCATTTTGCCGGCGGTCTCCGTAAGTCCCTCTCCGAGCGCCATTGCTTCGAATAGGTTCTGGCGGGCCAGATAAGGGAAAGTTCCGGTCTTTTTGAACGCCCCTATCAGTGTAACTTTGCCCGATACCTGTTCTTTGACAAAGATACTGACGTGAGGGTGCTGTAAGTATTTGGCCTTGTAAAGGTCCTCTATCTTCTGTTCAGCTTCACGCGCCGTAAGACCCTTGACCTCCACGGTCCCGATGAGCGGGAGAGAAACGGAGCCGCGAGCCCCGACCCTGGCATCGGACTTGAGGTCCAGATCTTCAAAGACGGAGACCTGGAGCAGGTCGCCTTCGCCGAGCACATAGTCTTTTAGAGTGGGAGCGCTTTTGACGGATGCAAAGAGCCTTTCGTTTATCGCTTTTACTTCCTTGCTGTCCTCATTTTGCCGCGCCGTCACATCTTCGATAGTCGCATTCGGCGCAGGTCCACTGCGGACCCCGCACCCTGCCATTGAACCGGCCAAAAGAAGAACGGCTGAAAAGAAATAAAAGCGCCCGGTGCAGAATTTCATTGCCTTTCCCTCCAGAGATCAATAATTGACCTCGCTCGATTTGGGGTTACCGATTGAGGTTATTTCCCGTGCCGTTGAGATCGTTGTACGATCCTTTCGATGCGGTATTTATCATTTCGAGATAATTATCCGTATGCATGTACAAGAACTCCGCTTCATCCCCAGGGTGTACCATTAGTTCAACGTTATTACATATTGCCTTCGATATCTTTCCTGCCACACGAGCATCGATCAGAGGGCCAAGTGAATAGAATAAATCAGTGGTAGTGAATTTGCTCTTTAAGTATTTACTTACCAGGTTTCTGAACATGGAGTCAAATGGACTTGTATGATAATCACAGTCCAGAATCTTCCTAATCTTGATCCCGGAAGGCAATATGCCTCCAAGGAGGAGATTTATAGACAAATGGACAAAGTGATGTCCATCTATATGAGTCGGCAGCTTCCCAAATACTCGCAGGAATTCTTTATATTGAGACTGGAAGCAGTAAGAGATGCTTCCCTGAATTCCTGGATGATATAAATATCGTGAATATTCATATCGCCCAAAGATCCTGATTAGCTTTTGATGGTGATCCTGAAGATCGGTATCCCCCGGCGGGCAGGTAAAGGGCGTTGTAAAATTCAGGTGAAGTCCGACGCCAATATCTCCGGATGAAACCAAGCCGGCCGCCCTGGCGGTATCGACCATGAAAACCATGGCTGTAGCGCTCGTAATCAATCGCCGGTCATAAGAAGCAATTATTCGATCAGTAGATTGCTCATTCACTCCCAGATCGTCAGCGTTAATGATGAGCATAGGTCCTCGATCCCATATGATCACTGCTCTACGTGCTGCACGCCAAGGTCATACAGATAGACCACAATTCGATAGGAAAGGTAGACAGTGATAATTACCGTTAGAGTTATTACGGCCAGTTCTCTTTTGCTTTTCCTGGACACGCTGCCGGACCTTTTCACTTTGAATTGGACGGAGTTGAATAAGCGCAGGAAATTGGCCTTGCATTCCGAGCAGCTGTAGGATTTCAAAAACGGCACTCCGGCAACCCATCCCTCACGCTTTATGCGCCTCAGATGTCCGCGTCGGCAGACGGGGCAGGGTCTACTGGGACGGCCGGCTCCAACCCTTTCAATCTTCTCGTTTCCCATTAGAGCAAAACCTTTGCAAAACGTGAATGGTTTTCGCTGCATTTTGCTGTTAATACAGGGAAATTCACTCCCTTAGTCTTACAACCGATTGATTTCTTTAGCCATTTCGGATTTCGATTTCCAAAATAACAGCGAATAACAGCGGCTGTTATTAAAAATCTCCAATAATAATAAGTAGATATGAACAGCAAGCTGGTTTTTCCCCGTTATGTGTTCACCAAAAATTCAATCCGGCCAAGAGTATACTTCATTTTTAGAAGCAATGCAAGAAAAAAATGACGTTTAATTGAAGGCTAAAGCAAAAACAAAATCATCTCACCAGGGAGGGCGCAGAGAATTATTTTTGCCTGCTTAATTCTTTAAACTTTTGCCCTGTTCGTTTACCCCTGTCCCCTCCTACTACCTGCGCGCAACGCGCCCCCAACCTGGCGAAGCACCCCTATCTCAGACCTTTATAATTCAAGTTCCTTACAAGTTCTCTACACCATCTTGAGTAAGTCGAAGTACTGATCCCTGGACATGCCCGAAGTTCGCATATTGCTTTTTATGATGTCAACATCGATCTCATCGTATTCGGGGATGACAACAGCCCTTTTTGCTCCAGGACAGATCAGGATGTGGAGCCCTCTTTCGGTTTATAATGACAACCATACAATTCAAATATTCTGAGCCGAGTCTTCCAATCGGTGGGATATATTTTGGGCATTAATTTACTCGAACAAATTGTTTCTCAAAGCCGATCATTTCATAGACAGGCTCAACGATGTCTCCTTTGATCTCGAAGCCGCATTCCGCGAGGTAATCTTCAAGCGTCCCCAGTTCCCTCATCTCTTCAAACTGTATCCTGACAACCTCTTTTATGTTCGATTTGGCCTCTTCTATCGTGCGTCCCTGGGTGACAAAATCAAGTTCAGGGATTTTCGCGACTACCCAGTCGCCTTTTTGCCAAAATTCTATCGTTGCTTTTACGTGCATGAACTCTCCCTTTTACACGATTGGGCACGGATTAAACGGATCAAAGCTCTCTCACCGCAGAGTGCGCAAAGACCGCCCAGAGTTTTGACAGAATTTAAGGTAATCATCCATGCGCGATGCGCGCTTAAAAGAAGGCAAAGGTAAAAAGTAAAAAGGGAAAAATGACGTTCGGTTTAGGGCTAAAGCAAAGACAAAATCATCTGATCACAGAGGGCAGTAGAGAAATATTTTTGCCTGCTTAAACCTTTTAACTTTTGCCCTGTTCGTTTACCCCCTTGCCGCTGACCTCTTACCATTTACCTGCCTGCCATATACTGCAAGGCCAGGATAATCCCGCCGACGATCCAGAAAGGAATCGAGACGACCAGGCCCAGGGTCAGCCGTCTAAGGGTCCTTACCTGTTTTGCGAGGCAGCGCTGTTCGATGGCCCGCTCGACTGTGGAGATCAGTCTCGCGGGGGCAATCGGTTTGAGGATATAATCATAAGCGCCGTTTTTGAACGCCGACATTGCCTGGTCGACTGTGCCGAAGCCTGCTACGATCACCACAGCGGCCCGCCGGTCGGTCTGCTTGATATTCCGGAGCAGTTCGATACCATTCATGCCCGGCGTCTGGAGACCGGCCAACACAACGGGGAACTCACCGCTGCGAAAGAGGGCCAGCCCTTCCAGCCCGTTGCCCGCAGTCTCGATGAGGTAACCCATGCCGGTCATCTGTTCCGAGACAAACCTGGCGAACTCCCAATCATTGTCCACCATAAGGATACGGGTATTGCGAAATCCGTCCGACCCGGAGACGGCAGTCGCAGTCTCAACAGGCATTGGACCGCTCTTTTCAAGCACTTCCGCGGCGGCGGTGTTTACCGAAACAGCACCCGCAGTCTCAATAGGCATTGGACCTCCATGCATTATTCCAAATAGTCTGCGCAATTATTCTCAGATCGAGAAGCATCGACCATTTCTGGAGATATTCAAGGTCATAACGCACCCGCATCTCCATTTTATCGAGCGAATCGGTTTCTCCCCGCCAGCCGTTGACCTGGGCGAGCCCTGTTATGCCGGGTTTGACCTTATGCCTCAGCATATAGCCGGAGACCAGTTTTCTGTATTCTTCATTCATGGCTACCGGGTGGGGCCTCGGACCGACGATGGACATACGTCCCTGAAGAACATTGATAAACTGAGGCAGCTCATCAATGCTGAACCGCCTGAGAAACGCGCCAAAGGGAGTGACACGGGGATCGCACCGGACGGCCTGCCTGAAAGCGAAGCCATCCTCACAGACGGTCATGGTGCGGAACTTATAGACCTGGATGATCTGGCCGTTGAGCCCATAGCGCCACTGTCTGAAGAAGACAGGACCCCTGGAGGTGAATTTGATCACTGTGGCGACTGCCAGCATAACGGGGGCCGCCAGCAAAAGAATGAGGGCCGCCATGACAAGGTCTTCCATCCTTTTCAGGAAGGCGTTGACGCCGCTTAGGGGCGACTCCCTCAAGCCGAAGACGGGGATGTCTTCCACAAAGCTCATGCTCCCACCCAGAAGCAGCTCATAGAAGAAAATATCGGGGACCAGATTGACAGTCGCAGTGGAGTCGGACAGGTCCTTCATGAGCATCTGGATCTTGTCCTCGGCCCTCATGGGAAGGGCGATATAAACAATATCCACTGCATGGTTCCTGACGTATGCCGGCAGGGACTCCAGTCGCCCTATGACCGGGTAGCCGCATACGTTCCCGGAGGCCCGGTCGTCAAAAAAGCAGATGACCTCCATGCCGAACCAGGGATTTGCCTTGACGGCCCCGATAAGCCGCGCCGAGAGATCGGTCGCCCCGGCTATGACCACCCGGCGAAGATTTCGCCCCTTGTTGCGGAAGTGTCTCAAAAAGCTTCTGATGCAGCAGCGCTCGACGGCAAGCAAAAGCGGCAGCGCAATTATCCAGGTTATAATGACCCGGCGTGAAAAGACCTGGGAGACCTTCAGGAAGTAGCCGGTTGCGAAAAGCGCGACATAGACGAAAAAACAGCCAACCAATATCTGCTGAATTTCATGTCTCAACGAAGCGACCCGCCAGGACTTATAGAAGCCGGCCGACTGAAACAACAGCGTCGTCAGGAAAAATATCAGCAGTGCCGCCGAGATATAGTCCGGGACGTACATTTGGTAAGCGACTGCCAGGAAGAGGAAAAATCCGGCAGCCAGGAAAGCGTCGCCAATCCTGTGAAGCGCCATCAAAGCCGGCTCGAAAGGTCTCAGCCTTCCGGGCATCTCATCGTCCTCCCTTTAGAGGCGGTTGACCTGTGCTTCTATCCAGTTGTAGGTCTTTATCATGCCGTCCCTGAGGGGTTGCGAGGGCCTCCACCCGAGTCTTTGGTGTATCAGCCGGTTGTCGGAATTTCTTCCCCTCACCCCGAGCGGCCCCGGGACATGAATCTTGACAAGTTTTTTTCCGGCGATTTCCATGGCCATTTCGGCGAGCCGGT
>DASPQK010000157.1:0-18050 GCA_035624985.1 Syntrophobacteraceae bacterium
TGCCGCCAATATTAACGACGGCGCTTCCGCTTTGACGCTTGCCTCCTTGAGGGACCACGCTGAGGTCGCCCAAGCCCTGCTTGCCGCCGGGGCTGATGTCAACTCCAAGGATAAGGAGGGCTCGACCGCTTTGACGGTCGCCTCACGCTATGGCCTCACCGGAGTCGTGAAGGTCCTGCTCGCCGCAAATAAGGTCGAAGTCAATGCTGCGGACGACCATGGGGCTACCGCCCTGGCGCTCGCTTCCAGGTATGGCCGCCTCGATGCGGTTCAGGCGCTCCTGGACAAGGGCGCCGATGTCAATTCGAGGGTAAAAAACGGTGCGACCCCTCTGATATTCGCCTGCCTGAAGAGTTACCTCAAGGTAGTTGAAGCGCTTCTTGACAAGGGCGCCGATGTCAACGCCGAGGCCGATGACGGCGAAACCGCCCTGATGGTGGCTTCTCAGAACAGTAACCTGGAGGTCGTAAAGGTGCTCCTCGATAAGGGCGCCAAGGTCGCTGCGGCCAACAGGGACGGCTACACCCCGCTCATGATTGCCGCGCAGGACGGCCACCTCGAGATCGTCGAAACGCTGCTCGACAGGGGGGCCGATGTCAATGCCGGGGACAAAGAGGGCGTAACGTCGCTGATGCTGGCTTGCCAGAACGATCACCTCGACGTGGCGCTGGAGCTGCTCCACCGGGGGGCCGATGTAAACGCCAAAAGAAATGGCGACCGGACCGCCTTGATGGCTGCCTGCTGGAATGATGACCGCCAGATGGTCGAAGCGCTGCTCGAAAAGGGCGCCGACGTCAATGCAAGGGCCGCTGACGGCGAAACAGCGTTGATGGTTGCCTGCGGCAGCGGCAATGTTCAGGTTGCGCAGGTGCTGCTCGACCATGGCGCGCAGATCGAGGGCAGGATGAATGAAGGCTATAGCCCGCTTCTCGTCGCCTCAATGCTTGGCAATCACGAGGTGGTGCGGTTGCTGCTTGACAGGGGCGCAGAGGTCAATGCCGGCAAGGATGACGGCGCAACCCCGCTGATGCTTGCTGCTCAGGACGGCCACGAGGCCGTCCTGGACCTGCTTCTCGCCAAAGGGGCAAAAGTAAATACCGCCGACGACAGCGGCATAACCGCCCTGATGCTTGCTTCTAGAAATGGCCGCAGCGAGGTCGTTAAAGAGCTGCTTAAAACAGGGGCCCGGATCGACGCCAAAGACGGGGATGGCCGCACCGCGCTTCAGCACGCCTCGCTCTACGGCCACAAAAAGGTCGTGCAGCTGCTGCTCGCAAAAAAAGCCGACGTCAATGTCAGGGACAATAACGGTCAAACAGCCCTGATGCTTGCCTCCAAGGATGGCAGCCGCGAAGTCGTGCAAATGCTGCTCGACGGGAAAGCCCTCGTCAACGAGAAAGACAAAAATGGCGTGACCGCTCTGATGCTCGCCACCAGGGGCGGTCACCGTGAAGTTAAAAGACTGCTTCAAAGGGCTGGAGCAAGGTAGCGAACCTTTCCTGAAAATTATGGCCGGCTTTCAACGCTAAGACCAATGGAAATAGATTGCTTATCCGAAACACATGTGTAATAATTAAGAGTTCTTTCAACTTTGGAATCGGCAGCTTAACCGAAAGGAGGAGTAATTATGAAAATTAATGGATTTCTTAAGCACGCTCTCATAGGGTTGCTCGTCGTGATGATGATCCCGTTTGGAGCGCTTTCACAGCAAGCTCCGGCGCAGACGTTCAGCCCGGCGGAGCTCGACCAGATGCTTGCCCCAATTGCGCTGTACTCGGATGCGCTGCTCGCGCAAATCCTGGTGGCCGCCACCTTCACGGATCAGGTAGAAGCGGCGGACGCCTGGTTGAAGCGAAACGCGAATCTTCCGGCCGACCGGCTCAACGACGCAATGGACACGATGGACTGGGACCTGAGCGTGAAAGCGCTGGCGCCTTTCCCGCAGGTACTCTCGATGATGGCTCAACAGCCGGATTGGACGGCAAAGCTCGGTCAAGCTTTCCTGGCCCAGGAATCCGATGTCATGGCCTCTATTCAGAGACTGCGCAATAAAGCATACGCCGCAGGCAATCTCAAGAGCAGCCCCCAGCAGAATGTTGTTGTCAAAGGCGAGACTGTCGAGATTGCGCCGGTAGATCCCCAAGTCGTCTATGTGCCGCGTTACGACCCGGTGGTCGTCTATGGGGCATGGGCGTATCCTGAATTTCCTCCCGTTGTTGTCGCCCCGGTTTTCCCGGTGGATGTCGCCGTTGGAGTAGCCGATCTTGCCGTTGGAGCGGCAATCGGGTTTTTTGGCGCCGTAGCCGTTGGACCGGCCTGGGGCTGGGGCTGGGGGTCCTGGAACTGGGGTGGCGGATTTATGAACGCCAATGTCGATCGAAATGTCAATATCAACTCCAATACCAATATCAACCGCAATGTTAATACCACCAACGCTAAAAATGTGGCTGGCAAAGGGGCTGGCGCAGGCAAAGGCGCCGGTAAAACCGCCGCCGGTAAAGGTAAAGGCGCTCCTGCCGGCGGCGGCAAGCGCGGCACAGGCAACGTCGGTGGCGGCGGTAAGCGCGGCACAGGCAAATTCGGTGGCGGCGGTACGCACGGCGCCGGTACGCACGCCGGTACGCACGGCGCTGCGAGCGGTGTTCACGGCAGAAGCAGCGGCCACGGTACAGGCGGATCTCACGGCACTGCTGCGCACGGTGCCGGCTCCCGTTCCACGGGCGTTAGCAAGGGCGCATCCCGCAGCAGCATGGGCAGCGGCGGGACTCACGGCAGCACGCGCAGCAGCGGCACGCATGGCAGAAGCACCAAAAGCAGCGGCACGCGCAGCAGCACCAAGCCAAGCGGCGGCGCCAAGCGCAGCAGCAGCGGCACCCACGGCAGCCATGGCAGCGGTCATGGCGGCAGCCATGGCGGCGGTCATGGCGGCGGACGCCGTAAATAAAATCGTCATACGGTGAAATGTTGACGATTGGATTTTGCAGTCAACTGGTAGATCGTTGACAGTGTCTTACTGTGCCCCCTGTCTCTTTGTCCGGGCAGGGGGCTTTTCTTCGCATGAGATCTTATTTCGCTTTTTGAGTAAATGCTCCGTCCCAATTCTCCGGAGGCGGCTCGGCCTTGTAAAGCCTGCATCGTTCCACATACGTTTTCGACGGCGGGTCCAATGCGGCGATCGACCCGAAGCGCAGTTCCGCGCGTTCCCATAGCCTGTTCCGGTAAGCCGCCAGGCCCTCGGCAAAAGTATCGAGGAACGGAAGCTCGTTCTCTCCGTGTTTTCCTATCAGTTCATATATCTTCACAGGGGCGCTGCGGCCTTTAACCCTTATCATGTCCAGTTCGCGCGACAAAAACGCCGGGCCGGCGAGCCTGAACGTATCCTCACTGATTAAAATGGTGGTGCCGTAAAGTTTGTTTGCGCCCTCCAGCCGTGAAGCCAGATTCACGGTGTCGCCAAGAACAGTGTAGTTGAAACGTTGACTGGAACCCACGTTGCCGGCTACCACAGGGCCGGAGTGAATTCCCATGCGGGCCTTGAGAAGCGGCAATTTGCGTTGGCGCCAGCCTTCCTGAAGAGCGGCTAGGCTCTTTTTCATCGCAAGAGCAGCCTCGCATGCATATCGAGCATGGTTTTCCAATGGGAGCGGCGCGCCCCAGAATGCCATTATTGCGTCTCCTATGAATTTGTCCAGCGCCCCACGGTGCTCCAGGATGATGTTGGTCATTGGAGTGAAATATTCGATCAGAAGCGACACCAGATCGCTTGGATGAAGACGTTCGGAGAAGCTGGTGAAATCGGCGAGGTCCGAAAAGAATATTGTAGCCTCGATTTCCTGACCGCCAAGCTCCAGAGAACTTGGGTTATTTACAATAGATTGGACCACCTCCGGGGAGACATACCTGTCGAAGGCGCCGCGCAGCCATTTCTTCTGCCTCGCTTCCGCCAGGTATTGCAGCACCACGCTGCAGGTGTAAATTGAAGTCGTTCCGATGACAAACAGTACCGGGGGCGCCCAGAAATCCAACGCGCTAAAAAGCAGATAACAAATCGCCGTGAGTCCCAGGCTTGACATGCCTAGTGCAATCAGCCCCCTCACCGGAGGGACGGCGGCAACCATGAGGGAGAAAAGCAGGAAATACCCAAAGCAGGCTATGAGCTTTGCCGTGACTGAGATTTCCCGCAGCCAACGGCCGGTCAGAAGGTTATGTATTATGTTGGCGTGTATCTCGACGCCGCTTGTGTAAGTCCCAGTGATTGAAAAAAAGGGGGTAGGGAAAAGATCGGTTTGGCCCAATGGCGCCGGAGAGGCTTGTAGCTCGCGACCGACCAACACGATGCGGTCTCGAATTCGCTCCGCAGGGACCGGATGCTCATCGTCGAGTATCTGAGAGTAGGAAAGTGTATCGATGCTCCTGGCGGGGCCAACGAATTTTATCAGACCCGAGCAATCGGGCGGCAACTCGGGCCTTCCCGCCGCATGGTATGCCAGGGCAGGCAGGGTCGGCTTCCCTTCGATCCGCGCCTGGAAATGCCTGACCCCCCCATCGCTGTCCGGCTTTATCATGGCCATACCCGTGCCCTTTGCCGCATTCTCGAAAAGACCGATCGGACGAATGTCGATAACCCTCGTGAAAAGCCTCTCATCTGTGTAGTCGCACGTTTCGGCAAGCAGCACGTTGCCCGCGCGCTGGATGGCCGAGGCAAGGGCTGCGTCGTTTTCCGGATCCGTCGGTTCGGTAAAAAGAACATCGAAAATGACCAGGCGCGCGCCGGCCGCTGACAGGCGGTCTATCAGCCGGGCATGGAGGCTTCGCGGCCACGGCCATGCAAGGCGCAGTTCCTGAAAGGATGCTTCGTCGATCCCGACGATAAGCAGTTCGGGAGGAGACGGCCTGGCGCCCCTTATGCCGAAAAATCGGTCCAGGACCTGGTTTTCCAGTTCCGTAATAAGCGGGAAGAACGCAAGAGGCACAATCAGCAATAGGCTTAGCGACCAAAGGGCCCAAATCCGATGGCGAATGTTTTGAGGAAAGTCGGTTTTCATGCCGTCAGGGACCTTCTGTGATCAGAAGTAAAGGGCCACATTGAGCGACACCGCGAGATCGGGATAAAAACTCCTCAACGCAACCGGTTCGGTTTAATAATAGAAATGCTGATTGAATACGTTTGAAATTCCCGAAAAGATGCATATCCGCGTTTGTCCGAAAAATACTTGCCGAGGGCGATATTTACCGGATTGAAAGGGTTCACCGGTGCCGATTGTTCAGACGCCGGGCTCTTATCGCTCAGACCGTTGAGGTTCTGGTAAAGCTACGGTATCGTCTATGAAGCAAACCAGCCGCTGGGGTGCTGGTGCCAAAGCGCTACGGTTCCGTCTATCTCATTGAAACCGCCCCGGACGAAAAAGCTTTCGGTTGGCGATACGCAGGACGCCGGGTACACCGCTTTTCCGGAGACCCCGGCCGACAGGCCAAGGCGTGAGGTTAGCGGGCGGTTGATTATAAACGATCCCCCGATACGCTCGGAACTCGTATCGATTATGTTGTGGTAGTAAGGTCGATTCTCCCCTTGTTTACCGCTTCTTGGACAAGGCGGCTTCGAGGTAATCGGCAATGACAGCGTCAATGAATTGCTCCGGTCCCATATCGATGTAGGTTATATCTTTGGTGATCCGGCCCGTTTGAGTCCCCCCCCGTTTGCTGGAGATGTCGAATTCCACCGTGAGGTACTTTATCACAGGGGGCGCAGTAGACCCGCTTGCCACCCCGGCTGCGGCGCCTCCAGCCGCTCCCTCGGCTGCGCCGCGTCCGCCGCCGCCCAGAGCGAGCCCGGTGAGGGCGCCGAGTACGGCCCCGGCGGCGGTTTTGCCGCCTACCTCATTGGCGACCGCCTGGCTGTTGTCCACCTGTGCATACTTTGCCGTCACACGAACCTGGACTTCAGCCTGCGCGGCACGATCGGGGACCTCATAGCCGAAGTCTTCGAGCAGCTCGATGGTTTGTTTGAGATAATTGAGCTTAGGGGGCAGCCCGGGAAAATTGAAATTGCCCACTGAAACACCGACCGTTCCCTCTTTGGCGCCCGGCCTGAAGTAAATCATTTGATCGGGGGGCGGGGTGTAGGCGGGAGCAGCAGGCTTGGCGCTTTTGGCAGCCGGTTGTGGTGTGCCCCAGTCCGTTTGCGCGTTTACTGATGCCGAATATGAGATACAAACAAATAAAAGTGCAGACAGACAAAAAACCAGGCTGTATGTGATTGTGCGCTTAGTTTTCATGATTTCTCCTTTGTTGAATTAAATACCTCGATGGAAAAAATATCTTAAAAAGGTGCAAACTCGTAGATCGATCCCGGCGCGGCCCCTTTCGGCTGCCAACCGCTCGAACCCGCTTCCACAGTCTATTCAACCGCTCGAAAATGTCAATTCGAATTAGGATAAGCCGATGCCTAAAGGAGACGGTATTTACTCACTCAACCATTCAAGCGTCCTGCAAACAATCAGTTCATAAATTTCAGTCGGATCAATCGGGTAAGACGCCGGAACATGAAATGAGTGATCGCCGCCTTCGATGACCTCCAGTTCGCACGGCGCCCTCAGTTTTGAAAGCACTTGCCTCAACAGTTGCAAATCGCAAAACGGATCCCTCGTTCCGGCGAAAAAAAACATCGGGATTGCAATCTGATGGAGATGACTGTCCCGGAGTCGATCTTTTTTCCCGGGCCGGTGAAGGGGATATCCAAGAAAGATCAGGCGGTCGAAGGCAAGCATCCCTTCTGCGGCCAGTTGCGACGCAATCCTTGCTCCCATGGATTTTCCCGCCCCCACAATACGCTTTGGCCCGTACTGAGGATGTTCGGCAAGAAAACGATATGCCCCCTGCCACGCGAGATACAGCAGGTCGTCATTATCCGGACTCTCCTTGCCCATTTCGCGGTAATGGAAATTGAAACGCAGCGCAATATGCCCCGCATTGGCAATGCCTTCAGCCAATGAGGCGAGCAGAGGGTAACTCATATCATTTCCGGCGCCGTGTGAAAGGATCACCCCGGTGTCCCTTGGACCGGTATCTGGAATGGACAGAATCCCCGAAACATTTTTGTCCTCCCAGATGGGGATTATCACCAGCTCGTCTTTCATCGCAAAACCCTTCCAGCCGTTGTCATTGCGTGTCTGTTTCCTTTCGGCCACTGTCATATTCTAATTATGTTTCCGCTGGATTTCAGCACGTAAAGTCTGGTAAGATATGCCGAAAATTCAGGAGGAAACTTTATGGTCCATCATGCCCCCCCAAAATTCCTTGCTCCGGAATTCGACTGCCCTCTTTGCGGCGTTTACTCCAAACAGAATTGGCTTGATGTGCCGGGACACTATCCAGCCAAGGTCCAGATCGATGGCAAAGAGCTGCGGATTGCTCAATGCACACGTTGTAATAAACTCACGTTCTGGGTTGACGGAAGGATGCTGCCCGCCGGTTCCAAAAGTCCCGGCGATCTCACTTAGTCGTTTATTATTCCTCAGACGTGCCCGTGGATTTAGCTACGCTCTCATTGTCCTCATCGGGCTTTTGCGTGGACGGGGGGTATTCGGATGTTGAGGTGGACACCGCGCCGGCCTGTTTTTCTTTGATCCTTTTTAACGCTTCCTTAATTCGGCCCTTACGTGAACTACTGACCATAAAGCGCCATGCAAGCCACCATATAAAGATACCCAGCAGAATACCTATCCCTGGAAGAATACTAACTCCTATAATCATAAAACCTAGACCGACCACAAACATAGGAATGGCAAGGCTCAAACCTTCCATGCTGCTTCTTATGTTATATATTGTTTTCTTTATATCCATATCCGCATTTCCATCTTGACTATAGCAAGCGTCAAAAGAAAGTTGACACGATCTTACGGCCCATAAGATATTTTTCTCTGTCTTCCGACATCCGACCCCCAACTAGATACACTTCGGGGGCCGGCTTTCTGTCGTCCCTTATAGTGAGATGCCAATCCCTGGTCCCCTCCCGCCGGTCCGGGCCTTCGGTCAACTTGCGTTACCTGCAAGACATGCCCCGGTCTGCTCGGCCGTGGGCAGCGGTAATCTCCCCCTCGTCCAGCCTGGAGCAAATGTAGTGCACGAACAAGTAACGCGCAAGCCACAAAAATTCCGATAGTCGGCGGAAACATGAGCCCGGCGCAGGCGGGACGTAATCGTTACATCGAGACAATCTGATGGCGGTTCTACTTTCCCGCTCAGTCACTTCTTTCACCCGGGTGAGAAGCCTTGACGTTGACCTTCTTGACACCGGGGATGCCGCTGATGACTCTTTCCAATTCCTGGACCAGTTCCCGGTCTTTCATGATCTGGGGGCTTGAGCCAAGAGTAATTACGCCGTCGCGGGCAAACACCTGCACGTCGGGTTTGAGATCAATCAGAGTCGTCCTCACTTCCGACGCCAGCACCAGGTCTTCCATTGCCTTCCGAGACTCATCGGTCGTTTTGAAAGTGTCCAGCCCTGCCGTATGGCAGATAATGTCTACTGCGTCATCGACGGTTATTTTCCGAACTCGGATCACCAGATCGTAGAGAATCGGGTCGGTGGTGTCTATCCCGTATAGAGTCTGGCTCCATTTGCGCCTTGCAAGGTCATCCATTTTGAGCCGTTCAAGGGCGTTTTCATAAGCGATATTCTCCCGATCCATTATTATTCGGATACGGTCTTTCAGATCGGCAATAATCCGAACCTTGAGGACGTGGGAAACACCTTTGACGTAGAAATGGCCGGCCAGCCCGTGATAGACGACGTTGTCCGCCCGCAGGTATTTTAAGAGCGCAGCCTCAAAGTATGCAATGAACTTCTCTTTGCCGTAGGAAAACCTGTCCAGAATGGAAGGAGCGTCATGCACTGCCTTCATCAGCTTGATTTCGGGGATGTTGAATTCTTTTGAAGCCTCCAGAATGACCTCGCGGGCGCAACACTGGTAGCCCAGCCTCTGAGCGACTTTCTCGCCCACTTCCTTACCATGGCTGTACGAGCCTCTTGAAATGGTTATGATCGCCATTTGCGACTTTCCTCCTTTTCAGATTCGAATCGAACTCCTTTTCAGCTCTTTATTCCAAGATTGCCCGAGTTTCAAGAGGCTCATATTTTTTCCATTCCGGTGATCTGGGGTCGGTACAAGGTCCCGAGGCCCGATAGTATTTCGCGTGCCTGTGCTGAACGATTCAGGGCAGCCCGTCGAAAATTTCTACACTATATTGTCATCGAATTCGAACTTTTCCACAAGCTTTGCCCAAGCCATGTTGAATTTTTCTACAATTACTTTTCCAGGCTTGTCAACAGGTTAACGGCGATCTATAATACCTCATCGTAAGTCGCGGATAAATCGACGAAAGTTATTCGCCGAGCCGCCTGGCACGTAATTTGCCTCATCGCCATCGCGATCGGAAACCTAATCTTAAGGAGCGTCAACAATATGGAAATCTTAGTGCACTTATATCACGCGGAACAGACTACGTACGTTATCGCGTTGATCGGCCTGTTTGGGTTCATTGCGTTTTGGCGGGTGCTCAACGGTGGAAAGGCCACCATGGAAAAAGTCACCGATACGGCTGGGACCGCCGTTAAGCGCCTCGTGTTTCATGCCCCTTCCGACCTCCTGTTTCACCCCGGTCATGCATGGGCGAGGGTGGAGGACACAGGCATCGTGACGGTAGGCATGAACGACTTCGCCGCAAAACTTCTTGGTTCGGCTGATTCGATTTCGTTGCCCAAAGTGGGGTCACAGGTGAAACAGGGGTCTTTGGGCTGGGGGTTCAAAACGGATTCAAGGGTGATTCATATGCTCTCCCCGATACAGGGCGAAGTTGTGGCCGTCAACGATAAAGTGGCGAACAGCCCCGCCGCCGCTTTTGCGGACCCTTACGGGGACGGCTGGATTTTCAGGGTAAAGAGCAGCGACCTGACTTCCAATATGAAAAACATGATTCCAGGCGGCATAGCATGGAAATGGTTTGACAACATCGGCCAGACTCTGGCCGCCCTCGGTGCGTCTCAAGGTGCGGCCTCAATGTATGAGGAAGGCGGTGCACCGGCCCTGGGCATCGCCAAAGCGGTCGATCCCGAAGGATGGGACGACCTTGCGAGAAGGTTTTTTCTAACAAAAGGGGAACTGTTTTGAAAAATCTATTATCGCTGAAGAAGCTCCTGACAATCGTACTCATTGCGGCGGCAGTTTCCATTGGAGGCGGCCTGACCCTGGCCGCTCAGACAGAGGTGTCCATCAAGGTGAAGGGCGCCGATTCCATGTGGGGCCGGATTCACAGTCTTGCAGTGCTTTATATGAAATATCATCCTCAGGTTGATATAACCGTATCCCCTGGGTCATTGGTCGATGAAGGAATGAGCGCGCTCATTGCAGGTGAGGCCGATGTGGCGATGGCCTCACGCAAAATCACCGCTCAGGAAAGGGAGGAGGCACGGCTCAAGGGGCTTAAACTCGATGAACACCTGGTAGGATACGGCGGGATTGTCATTGTAACCGATCTTCAGAACCCGACCGATGAACTCTCTGTAGAGCAGGTAAGAAAGATATTCACCGGTCAGATCGTCAACTGGAAGGAAATTAATGGCAAGGATCAAGCCGTCACGGTCTTCAAATCGGGCGAAAAGCATCCCGGCACGTTAGTTTTTGTGGAAAACGACATGCTCGGAGGAGTTCCCATTACTGGCAGCGCAATTACACTGCCCGACTTCCCGGCGATCCTTGACAAGGTTGCGGAAACACCGGGCTCCATAGCCTGCGTCAGAATGCGGGACCCGTTCCCGGGCCCGAAGGCCAGGACCAAGAGCCTGAGGATCAGGAAAGATGAAAATTCGCCGCCGGTTGTAGCATCGAGTAAAACGATCTCGGATGGAACTTATCCTTTCAGACGTCCCTACTATCTTTATACTGCGGCTGGTGCAAACGGTGATGTTCGCAGCTTTGTGGCTTTTGCGGTAAGCAGAGGATGGGGGACGCCTTATCTGATTCACGAGTGGTAGTTAATGCAACAACTTTGAGGGGAGGCATGAAGATTTCCTGCTGTTCAAATCGCTCGATCCGGCATAATCTTGCTTTAAGTTAAGGGACATCGTTTTGGACTCAAGTGAGTGAAAGATCCCATAGTTATGACAACTCCCATCGAGCAACCGGCGGCAGGCCTGGCAGATGAAAGCATCAGCGCTTATGGGCCCGCTCGCTCAACGGTCAAAGGGACTCCATTAAGTGAAAGTGAGCTGAGCAGGATCGACGCATACTGGCGGGCGAGCCTCTATCTTTGCCTGGGTATGTTGTATCTCAAAGGCAACCCTTTGCTCCGGGAGCCGCTCAAAGCGGAGCATATAAAAGCCAGGCTGCTGGGTCACTGGGGCTCGGACGCCGGGCAGTGCTTCGCCTACATTCACTTTAACCGGCTGATCAACAAGTACGGCCTGAACGCGATCTTTATCTCCGGCCCCGGTCACGGGGCGCCTGCCGTACTGTCCCAGGCGTACCTGGAGGGGACCTACTCGGAAGTCTACCCGGACAAGAGTGAAGACCTGGTGGGGATGCAGCGGTTTTTTAAACAATTCTCCTTCCCCGGGGGCATCGGCAGCCACGCGACTCCGGAAACTCCGGGCAGTATCCACGAAGGAGGTGAGTTGGGCTACAGCCTTTCCCACGCATTCGGGACTGTCTTCGATCACCCGGACCTTATCACCCTGGTGATGGTGGGCGACGGCGAGTCCGAGACCGGACCCCTGGCTACAAGCTGGCACAGTAACAAATTCCTCAACCCGATCACAGACGGCGCGGTGCTGCCGGTCCTTCATCTCAACGGTTATAAAATCAACAACCCAACCATTCTGGCCCGTATCAGCCATAAAGAGCTTGAGGCCCTGTTCGTCGGCTACGGCTACACTCCCTGCTTCGTGGAGGGCAGCGAACCCGGCGGCATGCATCAGGCGATGGCTGCCACCTTGGAACACTGCGTACTGGAGATCCGCCGGTTTCAGGAACACGCGCGGCAAGCCGGCGAGGCTGTGCGCCCCCGCTGGCCGATGATAATTCTCCGCACCCCGAAAGGATGGACGGCGCCGCGAGAGGTTGACGGACACTACCTGGAAGGTTTTTGGCGGGCGCACCAAATCCCCATCCCTGATGTCGCCGCCAATCGCGCCCACCTGAAATTGTTGGAATCATGGATGCGGACCTACATGCCGGAGAAACATTTTGACGAACAGGGCCGGCTCATCCCGGAATTGAAGGCCCTGGCCCCCGGGGGGAGCCGCCGCATGAGCGCCAACCCGGTCGCCAACGGCGGTTTGCTGCGCCGGCCTCTGGACATGCCCGACTTTCGCAAATTCGCTGTCGAGGTGAGAGACCCCGGAAAGACCCAGGCAGGCAACGTCCCCACTTTTGGCGCCTTCCTTCGGGAAGTCATGCGGCTCAACATGAGGAACTTCCGCATCTTCGGGCCGGACGAAACCCAATCCAATAAGCTGGAAGCCGTTTACGAAGTCGCCCCAAAAGTCTGGTTGGGGGAATACTTCCCCGAGGACTCCGACGGGGGCTGGCTGGCCCCGAATGGCCGGGTCATGGAGATGCTTAGCGAGCACACAGTGGAAGGGTGGCTGGAGGGTTACATTCTGAGCGGCCGGCACGGCTTCATCAATAGTTATGAACCTTTCATCCATATAATCGACTCTATGTTCAACCAGCACGCCAAGTGGCTGGAAAAGTGCAACGAACTGCCCTGGCGGGCCAAGGTGGCCTCACTCAACCTGTTGATCACAGCCCTTGTCTGGCGGCAGGACCACAATGGTTTCACACATCAGGATCCCGGGTTTCTCGACGTGGTCGCCAACAAAAGCCCCAACGTGGTGCGAATTTATCTGCCCCCGGACGCCAACACCCTTCTTTCAGTGGCCGATCACTGCCTGCGAAGCGTCAACTATGTCAACGTCATCGTAGCGGATAAACAGACTCATCTCCAGTACCTGGACATGGATGCGGCAGTTGCGCACTGCACGAAAGGCGCGGGCATCTGGAGCTGGGCCGGTAACGACCAGGGGACCGAGCCCGATGTGGTAATGGCGAGCTGCGGGGATGTGCCGACCATGGAGGCCTTGGCCGCTGCTGCTCTGCTGCGTCAGCACCTGCCCGATATAAAAGTTCGCTTCGTCAATGTGGTGGACCTGTTCAAGCTGGTGCCCCACACCGAACATCCCCACGGGATGACCGACCGGGAGTTTGAGGCCCTCTTCACTTCAACCAGGCCGGTGGTATTCAACTTCCACTCTTACCCGTGGCTGATTCACCGGCTCACTTATCGTCGGCCCGGCCAACACCATATTCATGTGCGCGGCTACAAGGAAATGGGAAACATCAATACGCCCCTCGAGCTGGCCATCCGCAATCAGACAGATCGCTTCAGCCTGGCCATTGACGCCATTGACCGGGTGCCGCGTTTCCGTGAAACGGGTTCCGGCATTAGGGAAGCCCTGTTGGACCAGCAGATAGCGTGTATGAATTATGCCTATGAGTTCGGCGTGGATCGACAGGATATCAGCGACTGGAAGTGGCCGTTCTAATACATCGTGTTCCCGAAGAGCAGGTCCCGTGTGTGGCGGGCTATCATCAGGTCTTCATCGGTATGGATGACCCGGACCGTACACGGGCTATTCTCCGTGGAGATGATATCTGCGTGGAGGTCGTTTTTCACGGGGTCGAGATTGATGCCGAGGTAATCGAGTCCGTTGCAGATCATCCGCCTGACGGGCGCCGCCCGCTCTCCGATGCCGCCTGTGAACACCAGGGTGTCGATGCCGCCTGTGGTTGCGCTCAGCGCCCCAATATGCTTGCGGGCGATGTGGCAGAACAGTTCGATGGCCTGCGCCGCATGAGGTTCCGCGGCGCGCTTTTCAAGGAGTGTCTTCATATCGGAGCTTATCCCCGATACCCCCAGAAGCCCTGAGCGGTGATGAAGCAGCCTTTCAAGCTGGCGCGCGTCATAGCCCTTTTCGTCCATCAGGTAGAGCAGTATCCCGGGATCGAGGTCCCCGCTCCTCGTACCCATCATCAGCCCGCCCAGGGCGGTAAGACCCATGGTGGTGTCCTGGGGCCGTCCATCCTTCAGTGCCGCCATACTGGCCCCATTGCCCAGGTGAGCGATAATCACTCTTCCTTGCAGGGCTTCTTTCAGGACGCTTGTCACATATTCATAGGAAAGGCCGTGAAAACCGTAGCGGTAAATTCCTTCATGCCTAAGGCTCCTGACAAGGGGCAAAAGCTTTGCAATCTCCGGCATTCTGCTGTGAAAGGCCGTGTCGAAGCATGCCGCCTGGCTGAGTCCGGGGTAGTGTTCCGATATGGCGTCGATGCCTTTGAGCTCTCCGGGCAGATGTAGAGGGGCCAGCGAGATAATGTTTCTCAGGGTGTGCATAAGCTCGGGAGTCACCCTTTCGGGCGCCGTGTGCTTCGGCCCCCCGTGCACCAGTCGATGACCGACCCCGTCGGGGTCCGGGAAGCGGTGTTCCGCCATGGCCGTTGCAAACATGGCCTTTACGGCCTCCGTGTGCGCCGGGAAATCATCGTGCCTGTCCGCCAACCGCTTGCCCTGCGCATCTTTCAGCCACAGCCATCCGCCCGGCAACCCGATCCTTTCCACCGCCCCATCGGCTATCAGCTCCTCGGATTCCCCGAGGCCGTACATGGCGAACTTTATTGATGAAGAACCGCTGTTGATGCATAGAATATGGTGTTTCATGACCTCATCCTTGTTGGAGGGGTATCGATGACGCCTCCTAATATCAGGCAATGGTGAGATGTTTTCAATAGGTGCGAAAAATCATAAGCTCAGGGGTCTTTTATCGGATCAAAATGGAAGAAACCCGGAATTGGGGGAGTCTGGCGCGACGAGAAGGATGAGTTTGTAAAAAATCTTGACAGCCTCATAGATGTATTCTAAAAGCACTCATTCCCCTCAATGGTCTTTTTGGCGCGATTTATGTTTTACGTGAAAACGCTCCATTACTTTTTTTGAGGGGAGCTATGTTGTTTTTATTGGGACTTTTTCTGGGCTTTACATTTGGCTTCGTTGTTGCCGCTTTGTGTTTTATCGCCAGGGAGAAAACTCGCAACACCTTGGCTGAAAGCAGCCGGCATGAAGTAGTCCAAGGGGCGGCTGGCGCGCAGCAGGCTTGACTTTTTTTTTCGTTGCGTATCAGCAGCTTGACGAAACTTGACCGGAACGGTAAAACACCCGCCAATGCCTGTCCGGATAACCGGGCCTTGTTATAGCAGGCGTCAAAAGAAAGTTGACACGATCTTACGGCCCGTGGGATGGTTTTTCTGTTTTCCGGCATCCGACCCCCGATTAGATACGCTTCGGGGGCTGGCTTTCTGTCGTCCGTTATAGAAGTTCGATCCGCACCCCGGAAACGATTCCGCAACTCTAATTTTTGACCTGCCTCTTGTCACCGGTGAAACCCGGATCATCTTGATAAATTCCTCGTATGGAGCGACTATGTTGAAGGGAAGCTAAGCGAGGAAGAGTTTATGGACAGGGTTCGTGAGGAAGTAGAGAAAAAAGCTGAATCGCTTACGAATTGAGGAATTGCTGATCGTGTCCCAGGGATTCCAGTTGATCAAACCAGCGTAGATGAGTATTGAAGAAGAATCTCAAAAAGGAATCCGGAAGGATTTTCTCCTGCTCGTCCTGAAGAGAGGATGTGAAATGGTCAGGTTTCCGGTATTGTTTGGATTATTGATGTTTGCCGTTCCTGTTTTCGCGCAGCAGTTCGAATCGGATTTGTTCAACACTTCCCGCGGCGCCTTGAAAATAACTTTCATCGGCCACGGATCGCTCATGTTCGAATTCGACGGCAAGACCATCCATGTTGACCCATACAGCAAGATGGCGGATTATACCAGCTTGCCCAAAGCTGATCTTATCCTGATTACTCATGAGCACCAGGATCACCTCGATACGAATGCGCTCGATATTCTGCGCGCTCCCTCCACGGCCATGGTCGTGACGGAAACAGTCTCGGGCCGCATAGGGGGCGGCATCGTCATGCATAACGGCGATGAGCGGACCGTAATGGGGCTGAAGATCGAGGCTGTTCCCGCCTATAATCTGGTGCACATGCGGAGCGAAGGGGTGCCTTTTCACCCTAAAGGGGTGGGTAACGGATACATCGTCACATTCGGTGACAAGAGAGTCTATATTGCAGGGGACACGGAAAATATCCCGGAAATGAAAAATATTAAAGAGATCGATATCGCCTTTCTTCCCATGAACCTCCCCTACACCATGACCCCCGAGATGGTTGCAGATGCGGCCCGAAGTTTTAAGCCCAAAATCCTCTATCCGTATCATTTCGGGGACACTGACACATCTAAAATCGTGAATCTTCTGAAAGATGAAAAGCAGATCGAAGTCC
The DNA here is from genome assembly GCA_035624985.1 of Syntrophobacteraceae bacterium. Lineage (GTDB taxonomy): Bacteria > Desulfobacterota > Syntrophobacteria > Syntrophobacterales > Syntrophobacteraceae > SbD1. The sequence continues at coordinate 16,457 of DASPQK010000157.1, forward strand.
GCATCCGGAAAATGAGGTGACGCAGGCTGCACATTTTTCCGCGGATCGAAATTCGAGGTCTCTGCCCGCGCCTTGCCCGTTGACTCCCTTGTCTGCCTGAATTTTCGAAATGATGGCGTTCTTGAAATAACCATTGCCGTCAGGGTTTTCGAAAGTCTGGCAGGCAGATTCATTCTTATCCCTGCGGGAGATCGGCGACAATGTGCATCCGCGAAGAATTCTCATGATTGAAAAGCTTCAGTTTGATTCATCCACTTTCTGGTGAAGTCTTCTCAGAAGAGAGTCGAACGACTCATTAGTCAGGATGGAACTGAACTGGCTTCTGTAGTTATCGACGAAGCTGATCCCCTCAACTGCCACGTCATATACTTTCCACTGCCCTCCATCCCGGTGAAGCCTGTATTCGATGGAAATGTTATTGTCGCCCTGGTATAGAATGTGTGTCTTGACGAGCGCGTAGTCTCCGTCCAGCTTTTCAAAATCGTAGAAGACCTCTTCGTTCGAGCCTGTATAATTCTCAAGCCGGTTTAAATAGTTATTGAACAGGAGCTGTCTAAAAAGTCCGGCGAATTCCTCGCGCTTTTCGGAGGATTGCTCTTTCCAGGGGCGGCCCAGGGCCCTTTTGGCCATTTCCTCGAAGCTGAAGTACTCATCCACAACAATGAGAATTTCGTCCTTCCTCTTACGCAAAGAGGGCGCCTGCCCCTTTTGTGATTCGTGCAAAATCTTCAAGGCCCTTTCCGTGCCGCTTTGTATGAGCGCCATAGGGTCTTGTTGCGCCTGGGCGGCTGAGCAAATCAATTGTGGAGCCTCGGCGCAAAAGCTCCCGGGCAGGTTGGAGAAAGTGTTTAGAGCCGGCAAGCCTCCGATCAGCAACAGGACCGCCAGTAACTTGCCTTCATTGAATCGCCCCAATACTCTTTGTCTATTCCGGCGTGTCTGCGAATTTTTCAGCAAATTGTCCTCTCTTGCCGGGCATTATATTTTCTTAGGGTTTTCCCTTTTGCGGGACGGGGTAATCGGGCTGTTCGCCTGAGCTCGATTGATTCCCTGCTACCCAGAATGTATGACTAACCAGGCCGTAATCGCTGAGGGTTCGGCTGAGTTCGCGTCCCAGCTTGCTCCTGCCCCCTTCCGGGAACGACTTGGATATCCACTGAATATGCACTCTGACTTCGTTGCTTGAACTCATGCGACAGACCGTCAATTCCGCCGATGGAGGAACTTTGACCTCATTACAAAGTTCAATAATCTTCCTTACGTCTTTCGACCGGGCAGATTCGACACTTATAATTTCAAGCCACTCCATCTATAGCAAGCCTCAAAAGAAAGTTGACACGATCTTACGGCCCGTGGGATGTTTTTCTCTGTTTTCCGACATCCGACCCCCGACCAGATACACTTCGGGGGCCGGCTTTCTGTCGTCCGTTATAAAACCGGACCTCAAAACACGGCATATTGTATACAAGATTGCAGGATTGGGGAATTGGAAATTTTTCCGCAAGTTCCCTTGACACTGATCTTAAACGCCTTAAAGTTACTTTCAGAATGCAACGGTCTATTGAGACTGGCATGAGTCCTAAAATTGCCACAA
>DASPQK010000158.1:0-40437 GCA_035624985.1 Syntrophobacteraceae bacterium
AGATAAGACACCTTTATCCAAATGAGCGGCTTTACGTCATCAACCCAAGGTAGGAGCCGTATGAGATAATTCCTCACGTACGGATCTGTGCGGGGGGTGCCGGGTGACCGGCATCCCTACCGCGATGCTCAAGTGCGGCAAATCGGCCGCCTCCAGGCATGACAGTACACCGCGCGATATTGGTGTAACTCTGTCATGGGAACTTTCTATGAACGGTTGGCAGGGCTTGGAAAACCCAAAAAGGTTCAATCGTTCGCATGGAAAGAGGCGAGGGTTAACTGCGATACGTGTACAGCCTATGGCGGTAGCGGGTGGAGGGTAACAAAATCGCCTGCCCACTGGATTCTTAGCTTCCCCCTGGGTTTCAGGCCGAATGCCGCTCTTCAGGCCGCCGCCGCAATTAGCAGGACTTCTGCAGCGATCAGGGATATAATCAGACGTGAAAGCGAGATATCGATTATCATCAGCTCCGCCAGTGAGCCATCGAGAGGTAAGCAAAAATGACACACAGCATGTCGAAAATGCCGGTGTTATTCTTCGGCCACGGCAATCCAATGAACGCATTGTCGCAAAATTCTTATTCCGAGGGATGGCTTCATATCGGCAAGAGTATTCCAAAGCCCAAGGCCGTTCTCTCCATATCCGCCCATTGGTACATACAAGGAACGGCCGTAACCGCAATGGAAAGACCTCGCACCATACACGACTTTGGCGGGTTTCCGAGAGCCTTGTTCGAAGTTCAGTACCCGGCGCCCGGTGATCCCCAGCTTGCAGTTCAATTGCGAGAGCTTCTCAAGCCCCTGAATGTCGAGCTTGACCGGAGCTGGGGGCTGGATCACGGTACGTGGTCCGTGCTGATCCACACCTTTCCAAAAGCGGACGTGCCCGTTGTGCAGTTGAGCATCGACAAGACGAAACCGCCGGCCTTTCACTATGAAATCGGAAAACGCCTTGCGCCACTAAGGGATGAGCAGATTCTTATAATCGGAAGCGGCAACCTCGTGCACAATCTGCATGCCTACGCATGGGGCCTGCGGCGTGTTGAGCCTTATGACTGGGCTATGCGATTCGAAGAGCAGGCGCGAAGCCTGCTGCTCTCCGCCGATGACGGTCCACTCATTAACTACGAGACTTTGGGACGTGATGCTGCGCTTTCAATTCCCACGCCTGACCATTATCTGCCCCTGCTTTACGTGATAGCTCTCCGCAGAGAGGGCGAACCTTTGAGTTTTCCGGTAGAAGGTATCGATGGGGGTTCAGTATCCATGCTGACTGCGCAAATTGGTTAGATTCCTCCTAGATCGTAGCAGTTACCGTTGCGCCTTAGTTGCCTCCCGGCCGCCGAAAATCGCCCCTTACCCTCACACCTTGCCCAGCCACTCATCTAAATCCACCGTTTCAGCGTATTCTTTGTACGTGAGCAGTTGGCCTGTTATCTCATTTGTAGAGCCGGTCCGTTTAAGGGATGTTACGGCATTTTGCACCGCTTTCATGGCCGCAAAGAGGGGAAGATACCAGTAGAGGACCATCTTCACTCCGGTTTTTTTCCATTGTTCGAGCGTAAAATCAGGTTGGATGTAAAACCGCTCGGGATCGGCGGCACAAGCTGCCAACGGGGCTTTCACCTCCCGTACAAGCCGCAGATACTGATCAAAAGTATATAAGTCTCCCACCATAGCCATATCAGCCCCATTTTCGATATACATATTCAGCCTTCTTATAGCTTCATCAATTCCTCCCGCCACTTTGGAGTCGGTTCGGGCTATTATTACAAAATCGGCGTTTTTTCTCGCATCGACGGCGGTCCTGATTTTTTGGGCGAACTGCTCCGCTTCTATGACCTGTTTTCCGCGTATCGCGCCGCATCTTTTGGGAAACGTCTGGTCCTCGATGTGAATTCCGCTCACCCCGGCCGCCTCGAACATCCGGACTGTCCGGCGCAGATTAATGTCTCCACCGAAGCCCGTATCGGCGTCACAGACAACGGGGACCTTCACCACTGCAGCTATATTTCCAGCCTTCCTGACGAGTTCAGAAACGGTGGCGAGCCCAAGATCGGGATACCCTAGATCGCTGGCCTCGTTCCCCAGCCCGGAAAGATACGCAAGCGGGAACCCAGCCTTCTCGATGATCAGTGCGGATACCACATCATAGGCAGCCGGGGCGATGACTATCTCTTCGTTATCAAGTAGTTCTCTCAGGCCCATTTATTGACCCTCCAACACAAGAATATTTCTGCCGGATTCAAGGGAACGCAGGTTGAGATGAGACGATTTCTTCTTTAAAGTTGGCGAGACGGAATGGAAGGGAGGACAACTTTTTTAGAATTAGAATATGCGCTTGTCCCACCTGCGTTTACAGTACGGACCCTATAGTAATAAGTTTTGCCTGCGGTAAGTCCGGTGACTTTTGCGCCAGGCTTGGAAACCGGGAGACTCTTGTAACCCGAAACAAAATGTGAAAAGTCTGAATCAGTGGCTACGTCGAGCAGGTAGTGCGAGATCTTTGCCGTGCCGGATGGAGTGGACCAGTTCGCAGTAAAACCGGTAGCACTTATATTGGTTGCCGCAGTTGTCTTCGGAGCCGCGGCAATAGTTGTGAAGGTCGTATCGGTCGTATAGCCGGTCGCAGGGCTTGCGTTGGTTGCATAGCCTCTGAAATGATAAAGCGTGTTCGAGGTGAGTCCTGTGACAGTGATCTTAAAAGCACCTTCTTTGACAGTGGTGGTCACCTTCTTGCCTGACGGCCCGGGATTTGAGCTCTGCCCGTAGGCTATGCCGGCTGCTGTGATCGTATAGCCTCCGTTTGATTCTATGGTCGCCCCGAGTACGGCGGTCGTCGTGGTAACGGCGCCTACGGTCGGTTTGTCTATTACGGGAGCGGGTTTATTGGCGAGATAGTGGAGGATGACGCCCGTGCCGGGAACGGTTTCTCCTCCTACCGCCCATCCCTCATCAACAGAAAGAAAGAAGAGTCCGGCGAGGCCCCATTTAAAGCTCAGGTCCGGAGGGGTTTCCGAGCTCCAGCTGCCGTAATAATAGTGTAAAATGACCCCCACGCCGTTTGCTGAGTCCAGTCCTACCGCCCATCCCTCATCAACGGAAGGAAAAGAGACCCCTTCGAGGTACCACTGCGAGCTTACCTCCGGAAGAGTGACCACGCTCCAGCCGCTCTCGGAAGAATATTGGAGCATGACTCCCGTGTGGCTTTTATTGTCCCATCCTACGGCCCATCCCTCATCAACGGAAGGGAAAGAGACCGCCTTGAGGACCCAATCAGAGCTGACCGTCGGAGGGGTGACCTCGCTCCAGACGCCGCCGGAATAGTGGAGGATAAGTCCCCCTCCGGTCTTGTTTGTCACTCCTACGGCCCATCCCTGGTCAGAGGAAGGGAAAGAGACCCCATAGAGGTACCATATGTACGACCCCGATGGAGGGGGTGTGACCGAGTTCCAGACGCCGCCGGAATAGTGGAGGATGATGTTCGTGCTGTTCGAGTTCCATCCCACCGCCCATCCCTCGTCAGCGGAAGGGAAAGAGAGCGAAGTGATGTACCATCCAGGCTTCAGCCCCGCAGGGATCATGGAGATCCAGCCGCTGCCGGAAGAATAGTGAAGCATGACTCCCGTGCCGTTTGTATAGTCCCATCCTACCGCCCATCCCTCATCAGCGGAAGGGAAAGCGACCGCTTCAAGGTACCACTCCGAGCTCACCGTCGGGGTGGCCACGCTCCAAACGTCGTCGGAATAGTGAAGGATCAGCCCCGTTTGTTTCTGCCCTGCTTGAGTGACTGCCCCCACTGCCCATCCCTCATCAACGGAAGGGAAGACGACCGCTTGGACGCTCCAAACCGGGCCAACGTCCGGAGTGGTGACCGATTCCCATTGGGCAGAGGCGAGTGACTGCATATAGAAAAGAGCAATGAAAGAAACAATGACCATAACGACGCGATGTCGACACCTGTTTTTCTGTGTTTTCATTTCCACTTGCCGTTATCAATACTAATTGATCTGTCGAATTGCGGCCTTATGGCCCCTGCCTGTTTGTCACCAAATGCGTTGGGACAGACGCAACATCATTTCCAGGCATGCTCACGCATAATCCAGGTTGAAAAGCTTCCGTTGCTATCCCAAAGCCGGAAAAACCATATCATTTTCAGGTCGGACATGCAAGGGAGAACCCAGAAAGGACAGGCGTCAAGTCTCCGTTTGACCAAGAAGAGGGGTCAAGTCTCCTTTTGACCAATTTTCAGAGTCATGATATTCATCGTTCATGAGCAGACCGTTACGGATAGAATTTCCAGGCGCCTGGCACCACGTGATGAATCGTGGCCGTCGTCGCGAACGGGTCTACGATGACGATGCGGAATACCTGGGTTTTGTCGCCCTGCTGCGGGAAGCCGCCGGTTTGTGGGATATCAGGACAGGTTTCGCAGATATCGGTTCCATCTTCGGCCTCAAGAGCTAAAGTGCTGTCGGGGCGGCGCTTGAATCCATGCGAAAGCGGTTGGCCTCGACCAAGGAACTGAGTGAGCGTTGCCGGCATATGCAAAGAATCCTGACAACCGGTCAAACGGAGACTTGACCCCTTTCCGTTTGACCCCTTTCCGTTCCCCTTTCCATTCAGTTAAAATTAAAAGTGATGATTGCCTAAATCTTTTAAAAAAGGAGCTAAAATGAGGACTTTTCTTTTTGTATCTTTGATTGTGGCGGTTTGTGCTGCATTAGGATGCGTTTATACTCCTGGCATGTCTGTATTTAATAATCCTGATGAACAAGCCGGTGGGAAAATGCCACAAGATACAAATGAATTGAAAGGCGCACATTATGCAAAACCTAACTCCACTGAAAACTTGAGTATTGATCATAGTAGAACTGCTGTCCTGATTATGGACTACCAAACCGATATCTTAGGTTTCTTAGAGGCCGGCCGGGATGATCTCTTAAAACGGGCTTCCCGAGTACTTCAAGCATCACGAGATGCTAAGATCATGGTGATTTATATTGCTGTAGGTTTTCGCCGGAATTATCCTGAAATCAGTCCGCGAAACACGATGTTTACAGGATTAAAACAGAGCGGACGTTTCATCATGAATCAACCCGGGTCTGAGATTCACCCCATGGTTGCCCCCAAGAATGGAGAGGTCATCGTTTTAAAGCATCGTGTAGGCGCCTTCGTTGGCACCGACCTCGATATGATTCTTCGCTCAAGTGGCATTGAGACGCTTGTTCTATTCGGGATCTCTACGAGCGGCGTTGTCCTATCGACACTTCGTTACGCTGCAGACTTGGATTATCGCTGTATCGTGATCAAAGACTGCTGTGGGGACCGTGACCTCGCAGTCCATAATTGCCTGACTGAAAAGGTCTTTCCCAGGCAAGCTACCATTGTTACGGTCGAAGAATTTTTAAGTGCAATTCGATCATAGTTCGCGGTTATCCATGAAATCCAATGGTCGGTGTTCGTGTTGGCCCTGAAATCAGAGACAGCGAGGGGATCGGAACCAATCGCTCCGTCTCAGAGAGCTGTTATAGAAATACTATTTTATTTGTTGACCACCTCAAGGGTGCCGCCTGCGCTTGGCAGAAAGTTGGTGTCCCCCTGGTAGTTGGCCCTGATGCTGTAGCCTCCAAGGCGCCAAAAACTCGACACAATTGACGCGTAGTGAACCACCTTAGGCGGTTTTCCGCCTATGAGTTTGGCGGCGAGGGGTACAGGCGCCCCGATGTTGATCCCGTTTTCCTGGAACTGCACATTACCGGTGGGATTGCCGAACGGTCCGCTGACAAAAGCCGTGAATGTGACCTTCTCGTCCCTGCTGGCTGGATTGACGTTGGAAGAGACGGTTGTCGTACTCGATGCCCTTGTGACGGTCTGGATAAGGCTGCCGCGGCTCGCCTGGTGATAAGCGTCCGGCGTGTAGATGGCCCAAACGGTGTGTTTGCCTGCCGAAAGTTGATTATAGGGAATACTGTAGGCGGTGCCGCCTGAGAGAGTTACCGGCCCGCCTAAGGTCCACGTGTCCACAACGAACTGTATGGTACCGCCAGCAATGTCGTCCTCCCGATCGACCACGTCAGCCTCGAAAGTGACATAATCGCCGTAGGTGGAGGAGTTCTCGCTGGAACTGACTCTCGTATCGGTCTGATAAGCCTCCGGCGTCACCTCGTTTGACGGACTGGATGCCGGAGAGGTCATATCATCGGAGTTGGTGGCGGTTACTGTGAAGGTGTAAGTGGTGCCGTTGGTAAGGCCCGTCACGGTAATGGTGGTGGATGTTCCGGTGGTGGTTGCCGTTCCCGGATTTTGGCAAACAGTGTAGTTCTTGATGGCCCCTCCGCCCGTATCGCTCGGAGCGGTGAAGCTGACGACCGCCTGGGCGTTTCCTGCCTTCGCTGTTACATTTGTCGGCACAGTTGGGGGTGAGCTTTTGGAAATGCTGAAATATGTTTGATCTGTTTCCCCGAGAGAGACAATTATGTGAGTTGGTGCAACGGTCCAATCTGTGAACAAAACGACTGAAGGATCGTTGCTGATGTTGGTACGGATGGTTTGGTTATTGGGTTCGCTGAGCGCTGAACCCGACATGGTCACCGTCCCGGTGAAGTCAGTAAATGCGTCATCTCCGTCGCCGTACCTCTCGTGAGTGTCATCTTCGATGATAAATTCGGCAGTGTGCCCGAGCGTAAAGCAATCGGGATAGTTCGGCTGATCCGAGCAGAGCGGATTCGCCTTAACGGACCAACAGGGGGTACCGTCTGACGAAGTGCAACTAAAGATTGCACCCGAGGTCAAATCCTGGAGAAACGTACAGCCGTAGCCCCCGTTAATATTCGGGTTACCTGATGAATCGCAGTACCACTCCTGCGAGTAAATCATGTCGCCCGGGAAGGGGGCGAACTTACCCCCGTAGCCATTGCTGTCCGGATCTCCGCCCGCATATTCTCTAAAAATGGAGTAGGTAGCGATGTTTGGCGTGGTTCCCAAATCCACGCCGCCCTGGATAAGACCTTGGTTCTGACCCTTCTTGCCATACCCTCCAACGCCGTTCCATATGGATATCGCAGTCTCCGTGGTCTGGTCTCCTCCGGGAACCGCCATCGGAATGTTGAAAGTTGCCTCGCTCATATAGTAGCCCTGTGAGCCTTGTAATAGGGAGCCTGCCCAATAATTCCCCGTTTCCTGCTCAACCTTGTGCGAAGCCGGTTTAGGAAGTTGCGAGGCCAATTGATAACGTTCGACCGCTAGCATTCGTCCAGGTTTTGAAGCAGATTCCAGCCAGCGGGAATACGCCGCAGGGTCTCCTGCGGGGTCGGGCCTCAGTCCGTAGCCGGCCCGGATCAGCTCAGACTGAGTGTAACTGAGTGGATCGCCTTTGAGCGCCGGCCTGTCGATGCCGTGCTCTTTGGCGAGGTCGACCGGACGAGGCGTGAACGTATCATCAGACGTCAGATCGGCTGAATAGGAGTAAGCCTTTCCGGCCGAGTCCCTACAATCCAGAGTGAGCAACTGAACTGCGTCGCCTGGCAGCGCCCGCACGGCATGGAACCGGGCGTACCCATCGTCGTTGGTGAATACCGTCAGTCCCGATGAGGGATCGTTCCCTGCGGGGTGAACTTTGCATTGCAGCCCTGGCAAAGCCCGGACGGACGCAGGAACATACTTCCTGTCCAACGCGGCTGATTGGGCGGCCGCGTTTGTTGCGCACAAGGCTCCAAGGCACACCGCCAGCACTCCAGCGATTACGATCCACGCAGCCCTGTGTTTCATTGTTCTGTCGTGCTTCATCATCATCTCCTTTTCAGTCTTTCAAAATGGCCTTTCCACTTTCCTTCTCGTGTGGAGAAGCTCCCTGTAATGAAGAAGCCTGCCCGAAACAAACAAGAGCATGGCTGCCGGGAAAAGAATTACGGGCTTGACGGCCATGACGTGTGAGATGATTCTCTTTCCTGTAAAGAATCATGCAGATTGCCAGTGTTTGGAATCGTGGATCGTATCCATGACGACTCCTTTCCTGGTCCGATTTGAAAGGTATAATGCCCAGCGTCTTTGCCGTGCATCCAAACTGCATGTGGCAATGATTCTTTTACCCGGAAAACTTGCACTGCGGCCCTGGAATTCGTAAGATAATAGGGTTCTCAAATCGGAAATTCAACAAATATCTTCGGTTCTTGCGATTTGAGGATCCACCTCCATCCCCGGAATTCACACCTCGCTACCCGACTGTCCGAGTTGATGGTTTGAGGCTGGAGCAATGCGCCGGTAATGGGCACAGAGACAAAGTCGAGGGGGACAGCGAGAATCCCAGGCTCGTGGCACGGGGGGATCAAAGTTAGCTTACCAAATCTCTGAGCCTGACCAGGCCAGGCTGGAAAAAAACATATGATTCGAGAAGGCTGCGGTTTTCCTGCGGTCAATTTCTCACAGCCCAGGGAGGCGACTTATAACGGACGACAGAAAGCCGGCCCCCGAAGTGTATCTAGTCGGGGGTCGGATGTCGGAAGACAGAGAAAAACATCCCATGGGCCGTAAGATCGTGTCAACTTTCTTTTGACGCTTGCTATAGTTCCAGCAGAACCCGTCTGCACAACCAAAGATGGCAAGATTGACAGAGGGCCGCCTGAGCGGCCGATTCCTGCCGTTCCGCTCTAAGCGCTCCCAGGATGGCGCATAAATCACGTGTACTTTTTGACGGCCTGTTCGATAGCCGGGCGCGCCTTTATCAGGTCGTCGGGCACCATAACAGGATGGATTTCAATGTGAGCGTTGAACGCCAGGAACCAGGGCTCTGAAATCGCCGGGATTTGGGAGGCGTCTTTCATGTCCAGGAATATTAACGCCGTCCTTTGTCCCTTTTCATCAGTGAAATACGCCGCCTCAGGCTTCAGGTCAGCAAGAATGGTTTGAATCGTTTCGCCCAACTTGCCGGCTTTCGCTGCTGCGTTCCCTGCCTCAGCGGGAATATTGACCTTGAGCAAGAACCTCATCGTCTTCACCTCCTTTTCAGGTACTTATCAACATACGGCCATCTTAAATTCACTCGGCTATCTAACAATATAAAACAGCAAATATAGATTGTCTTTTCTTGTTCCAGAAATGCCGAACTTGCCGCTGTACGTAAACTGCATACGTGCCAACCTGCTCAGCTCAGGGACAATCCTCCCCTGCAAGAGGCAGGACAGGAAATTCCTCAAAGGTGGCTGCCGTTTTATCAGGTGCTTCGTTAATGTCTATTTCAGTCTCCATCGCCGTGCTGCTCTGCCCGGGTGATGTAGTAAAGCGAGATATGGTTGGCTCCGATCGGCATTATCGTCTCTGAAGGCTGCCGGTGTAAAACGGACTTATTCCGTGTTTCTTTTCTCGAAAAGGTAGTAATTTGTCCGAAGAGAATTTTCAAATTCGGCTGTTCGGACATTCCAAGACCCGGTCAGGATTGCTCATTCAAGGAGAATGCCTATGAAGGATGCAATTGACGATCTTCTCAGCAAGAGGGGTATTTCGCTCTTTGGGGTATCTGAGCCAAAGCAATTTGACGAAATGCCCGCGCAATTCACTCCCGCGCATATCTTGAGCAGCACCCGCTCGGTTCTTTGCTACGCGGTTCCGATTCCGAAGGGAATACTTCACGCTGAAGACCATTCTTCTCTGCTGTTTTGGCGGTTTTCCAACATGACCTACCGATTCCTGGACAGGGTCTCGAACGAGGTCTGCACCGAATTGGAAGCTCAGGGCCACATAGCTGTTCCGATTTACTCCTGTTTCCCATGGAAGATGCACGCGAACAGGTTCCACGGTCTTCTCCCGCTTCCTCACTGGGCACAGGAGTGCGGAATCGGAAAAATCACAAGATGCGGTCTGCTCGGCAATGCCCGTTTTGGCACAAGACTTCTTCTCGGAGGAGTCATAACTTCCGCCGACCTTGAGAAGACCCGTGACGACTCCGCTCACCCGTGTCCGCCGGATTGTTTCCTCTGCCAGGAATCCTGTCCGGGAAACGCAATAGGGAAGAGCGGCCGGGTCGATCACAATTTGTGCGTGAGGCAGTCAGGGGTAAACCCTCTCCTGGCTCATTTACTGGCCGACAGAGAAACGAAAACCAGGTTCGAATTCGACACCCTTCTCAATACGATAAGCGTGGACGATCACGGCATGTACACCTGTTCGAAGTGCCTGACGGTATGCCCTCTCAACCGCTGACTGAAAGCCGTATGAGTCTTCCGGGCGAGTTTCCGATGTGACTGGCCGCTGTATGTAATAAGCACTGCAAAATGGCGCTCGCTCCGTCCCGGAGGCAATCAAGGTTTTCTTGCCACTCAAAATCCCGCTCCGGCCGGAGCGGGACAATGAATATGATCTTCATTTGTTAAGAGGAGAACGGGTCCCCTCCAGAACGCTGGATAGGAGAAGATGTGTAAAGTTTGGCGATGTCATTACTAATTCGTCCTTCAGGAGATGCCTTTAGTTGATCAAGGGAAAAGAAGATCATTGGGAAGTTTCTTGCGCGTGCTGTGCGGTTTTTTGAGGAGGAGCCTTCCAGCTCCCCCTTGTTTGGACTTTACGGTGAACGATGACTTCGAGGCCATGGGCGGAGTCTAAGAGATTTGCCCGTTATCCCAACTTCGTTAGGCGAAGTTAGCAGATAAAACCTGAAATGCCGCGCATGCCACCGGACCCGACCTCTACGGGGCGCAGCACGCTACGGGCAGTTTGGTGTCGCATGTCGTTGTGTTTGATAAGTGCGCATAAGTATCCGTACCCGCCTCCGCCGCGGCTCCATAGTCGGTGTGGAGAACACTGGTCCAGCCCTGACACGAGTGGACCCAGTCGGTAGGATCGATGAAGGTGCCGTCCGAGATCGTGGGTACCTGGCACATAACGTAAGGCGATGTTGAGCTGCTAACGCAGTTTGAGACACTCGGTTGGAGCCACTTTTCTTGGATAGGGCCCGTGGCTGACGCGGTAGAAAAATATTCCCCCGCTGTGCATATATGCGCAGTAGGTCCGAACTTGGCTTGGCACAGATTGTTCATGCCGACCTCTCCGTGCGCGTTTCCATTCGTCGTGGCAGTCGTGAAGCCGACATAGTGGTCTGACGCCACGGCGCCACTGGTCCATGACGGGTTACCGGCGTTTGCGTTCACAGCATAACAAGAAACCAAACAAACAACTGCCGCCAACAATGCGAACTTTCTCATGGTCTATCTCCTCTGAAATGACTCAATGTTTAAGCCGATGATGCTGTAAATTTCGGCGGATACTCGGTGGATGCTCTACGGTTCCTGTCCAACTGCGGCCCGCTGCAGCGGTGTAATATTATATGGCTCGCATCCCCCCTTTCGCTGTACTTGGCCATATCTGGCATTTTAATCCGGTTTGCGGTCTGCCGATGGGAATCCGCCCCTTGCGCCTTGCCAGCTGTGTACAGAAAGTGCACGTTGAGATCGGACTTCCGCTGAAAAACCCCCATTGGACCTTTCGAATTTCAGATACGATAACATTGTAAAACCGAACAGGCAAGAGGCATCTCAGCCTGAATAATGCATCAACTTCAGCGCCAAGCGTCCCAACCGCATTTTCGGGTTGGGTCTTTGTTGGAAAAAACTTCATTTGCGCGGCTGAGACCGGGAGAAGTATGCAATCTCCAGTTGGGATACTCAAATTATACGTCGATGGGATAGTTTGAATATTTGGTACTGTACGTAACAAGACCCTGTAAAACCGCTTCTGTGCAATTCTCTGAAAAATTGCAGGAGCTTGCTAGAACGTGAACCAGGAAGAACAGACCTACACATAACGACATATGGTCTGAAGATGAAAAGATTCCAGACCCCATCTTTCCGGACGAGCAAAAGAGGAGATGTCTAAAGTTCATGTATCAGCGTTCAAAGGTGAGAACGATCTTGCCTTTTGCCGTGCCATCCGCGACCTGCCGGTAGGCTCCGATTAGCTCGCCGAGAGAGCAGGTCCGGGAAATTTGGGGAGGTGTCAGCCGGCTATCCTCAAACCAGGGTCGAAGACTTTCCAGGATATTGCCGCAGGCAACCATATCCAGCTTCGCCGTATCGATCCCAAAAAGGGTGATCTGCCTATGATAAAAGTCCAACAGATCGAAGCAGACTCTTCTGTCGCCAACTGACGTGATGTTCACCTGCCGGCCGCCTACTCCAAGTGAATTGAGAGCGGTTTCAAAGAGCGGTCCGCCCACGCAGTCAAAGACGACGTCCACACCTTTGCCGTCGGTAAATTCCTTAGCTCGACTCACTATGTCGTCAGACTCACTGTTCAGGGCGAGATCGATTCCCAGCCGCCTCGCCTGTTCCGGGTCCATCGCCCTTCGATCTACGGCTATTACGCGGGCTGACTTCAGTTTTGCGAGCTTTGCGGCAGAACTGCCGACGCCTCCGGTTGCGCCGGTCACAAGAAGCGTTTCACCGTCTTTGAGCCCTGCCTTTTCGACCAGTCCCAGGTAGGCGGTGATGTAGCTGATGCCCACGGCGGCGGCCTCGGACATTGAGAGGGACTTCGGCATCGGCCGTGCAGCTTTCTTTGGGATCACGATGTATTCGGCCTGACTTCCGTCTCGAGTAAAACCGATATCTCCGCCCGCCGCCCAGATCTTTTGCCCCATCATCTCCCTGTCTCCGGCGGCGATTACACCCGCAAAATCCCGCCCGGGAATTCTGGGCAGGGTGGTATCGGCGAATTTCCCCTGGACGTTTTTAACATCGCTTGGATTGAGGGAAGCAGCATGAACCTTTACCAGGACCTCTTCAGATCCCGGTAAAGGATCGGGAACCTCTTCGATGCGCAAAACTTCCGCTGGATTGCCAAATTTATTGAAGCGCAGGGCCTTCATCGATAAGGGTCCTCTTAAGCCGCTTTGGCGGCGGATTCCTCCTCGACTTTGCATCCTCAGTGAAGCGCCAAGAAATGCTTATTCAGGGTTGAATACCGGTTTGCGTTTTTCTGCAAACGCTTTCAGTCCTTCTTTCCCGTCAGGATGAGCGGCACAATTTGACAAACCTCTTCGCTCCCGTTCAATATGAGTCTCAAAGGAACTGTCGAAGGAATCCGTAAGCAGCCTCTTTGACCATCCGAAGGCATGAGCGGAGATACCCGCCAGCTCACGGGCCATAAGCGTTGCCTGCTCGATCGCCGCTCCATCGGATACCACTCTGGTCACCAGTCCCCAAGCCAGGGCCTGCGCCGAAGAGATCGGCTTGTCAAATGCCATGATTTCCATGGCTCTTGCCAGTCCAGCCAGTCTGGGGAGTGTAAAGGACCCACCGCCGTCGATGCACAGGCCGTTTGATGTGTAAGCCTGCAACAGCACCGCGGACTCAGCCATTACCCTGAAATCGCAGGCCAGTGCAAGCGAGAAGCCTGCTCCGGCCGCAATACCGTTGATTGCGGCTATGACGGGTTTGGGCATCCGACGAATTTCCAGGACGGCCTGATGGAAACGGGCTGCCAATTCATGAAAAGCGGCTGAAGGCCCTTGAGGGAATGCAAGGGCCCACTTGAGGTCTCCGCCTGCACAGAAGCCTTTCCCTTCCCCGGAGATAATGATTACGCGCACATCAGGCTCCGTTGCGAGTGTGATGAGATTGGCTGCAAAGGAACTGATCAAATCAAGATTGAATGCATTGAATGCCTCCGGCCTGTTCATCAATACGGAGGCAATACCTTGAGTCTTGCTGATCTTCACAAGCTCCGCCATTTTCTCGTCTCCCATAGAAAATAAGAGGGCCGTCAGGTGGGTTGAATTCCGTCCCGGAGTTTGAACCTGTACCGGCACTCGCGCCCTTGCGCTCTTGCACACCCGGCGAGCGCCGGGGTCATTTCGCAGTTCAGGCCCAGGGCTTCCATCCATCCAGTCACGCGAGCGAAGACGCCGCACTCATACTCTTCGCCGATTCCGGCCCTCATCACGTTCTCGTGCGCAAAGCACCTGCGGACGCGAAACTCCCATGCGCCGTCACCGGCGGCGAGCAGCTCGTAGTCGATCAGGTCAGGCCCCAAAAGCCCTATCAAGACCTCGTGGACGACTGCGTAATCGTCCAGCGTCACAACGGGCGCAAGCCCAAGGGCCCTCGTAATGCGCACTGCTTCGATTTTGCCTGTTTCACGGGCCGCAAACTGATTGAGCTTGTTGGCGGCATCTATCCCGAACGCGCGGGCAACCGCCGTATACCAGCGGGCATCGTGGGATATCCAGCACCTGACAAGCAACCCTTCCCGTTCTTTAGCAGAGAGCGCGGCAAGAAGGCGCCTTGCCTTCCGCCTCAAATGAGGCCGCCGGTCATTATGTTCAGCCGTGGGACCGCCCATCACAACATCCTCTTGGACGTGCAACGGATGTCTTATACCAGGTTGTTTTCAGTACACACCTCCATTATCAGTTGCGGCCGGGATTTTGTATTCGCACGGCACCCCGGTCTGACACAGACCGCAGCCGTATCCGTCAAAATGATAATGGGATTTCACGAACTCGGCGGTTGTCTGTCTAATGTGCTGGAAACACCTTGTCTTGTCGTGCCCATTTTTGGAAACGGCCTGAACGGGGCAACGCTCGATGCACTTCCCGCAAAGGCCTTTTGTGAAAAAGAGGCAGTATTCGTGATGGTCTCTATAAGGTCTGACGCCGGCTGGCGCCCTGGTTTTAACCACCACCGAGCCAAGGCGCGTTGCCTTTCCACGAGCGGTAATCAGCCCATCACACAGCCCGAAGGTTCCCAATCCGCAAGCATAGGCCGCATGCCGCTCCGACCAAGTGGAAGCGAAAACAAACCGCTCCGAGGTTTTTCGCTCCCACTGGGCGCAAAGCACCGGGGCAACGGCTTCAAGACCATTGTCCATGAGAGTTTTAACGACATGTTTTCTCAGCTTCTGATTGAATTGCTCCCCGAATATCCTGGCCCGCGCCCAGCTCTCGGAGGGATAAAAGGACTCCTTGCGATTGGATCTCCTGGTGGATTCGGTCTGCGGAAGAACCCAACTGACCACCGTAAGCTCTTCCGGTTCGACCTCCAGACCGGGGAAAGCCAAAGCAAAAACTTCCGCCGGGGTCCAATGAAACGGTCCGACATGAGTCTTGAAATCGATGTAGATGGGATCGCCGCCCGCCGAGAAGCCGACGAGCGGAGAGTCAAAAGCCCTGTCGGCGGCTGCATTGCCGAGATTGTTCTCCGGGGATTTCTCTACGAATCGCGTGATGACCGACTTGATCCATTTAGCCGTACCGGCCGGACTTTTCATAGTTTACTCCAGTCCAGGGCGAGCACTTTTTCATCCGCCGCCATAGCAACACTTTTCATAGTCCGGTTCTCTTTCCCGTTTAAGAGTCAAGCGCCCGGCCTCATCGCTTTTTACAGAATTCCCAGTTCTTTCCCCATCTCCTTGTGCGGCTTAGGTAAATCAGGCTGGAAATTCTGATAGGGAGTCGCAGGGTAGCGCGCTCCGACCGCTTTACCCGCTTCATTGAGTCCCCTGACAATCTGGTGAATATACTTGCCGGGAACGGCAAGAACCATCTCGTCGTCCTGGGCCGCGGCAAAAATACGTTCGCCGTTTCCAGGAATCACTATCCGGGGGGTTTGCGTCTTGAAAGGCACGATGAGGTATTCGTCACACTCCACCTTGCCTCCGAACTGCCCTGAAATGCGTTCTCCAGACGTGTATGTCCAGGCTTGAGCAAGACGCATCATCTGCGCAGGATTTCCGTAAAGGAGAACCACATCCGGATCGTAGGACGCCTTATCCATTGGAGCCAGAACCATTGCTTCGATCTCGCCGTTTTGAAACCGGCCCATGGATGAGGTCTCCTTTCGGGCAAGATCCTCTCCGCTCGAAAACCCCATGTGACAGAACAGCCTGGCGGCAGAACCGGTCTGGTCCGAAGAAGCGCTGAACCCGAACATTATCGCGGCGGCAACACATATGTTGTCCTCTTTGGAAAACCCCATCGTCCATCCGTAATTCCTGGCCATGGTAACGCCCTGGCAAATAGTTATCCTTTTTCCCAGCGCAACCGTGGGACGGCGCGCCTTTTCGGGCAGTTCGGCTTTGTCTTTCAAAAACCCGACAGCCACTGGAAAGGTCTTTAGTCTAAGGTTATCACGGATATAAACGGCCACTTCCTTTAACTCCATCCCGCTCATCGTTGTCTCCTTTCTTTTTTTCAAGATAGCTCTTCAAGCGGCGCGATTTCAAGGCCCCTATTTCAGGAACATGGCCCATAACCCGGTTGCGGAATGCAAGTCCCGATTCCCCCCAGCCAGCTTACGCAATTAAGGAAAAACATGAGGTTGTTCTCCATGGCGATCATCCCTATCCGGGCTGACGAAACCGGGCTTGAAGATTAAGCTGAAGGTTACGGACGCAACAACAATCATACCCGCAGTAATCAGAAAGCAGGCTTGAAAACCATACTTCCCCGCGACCACGCCCATTGTCGACGAGCTCAGCATTTGACCCAGGTAGATACAGCTGGTAAAGGCGCCCATTGCAAGTCCCCTGGAGGCGGCAGGGACGAGTTCCGAGATCAGCGTTGCGACAGCCGTAAAGGCGATCCCCATGCCGATGCCCATAATCAGGGCGCTCATAAGAAACATGGCAAGCGAATTGGAAAGAGCCAGCCCGACATTTGAGAGGGAATATGCGAGAAGCCCCACCAGCGTCAGGACTCTCCTTTGCGTAAACCGGTCACAGAGATATCCGAAAGGGAAACGCCCCAGAGCGTTCACGATCGCTTGTATTGCGAAAATGAGGCCGATTTGCCCGACTTTTATCCCCCGGTCGCTTGCGTGGAGGGGCAGAAAGGTAATGAACGCGCCAAGGCTGAAAGTGCCAAAAAGAGTCACCAGCAGGCAAACAAGATAGGGGTTGTTCCTGAGAAGTTCCCAAACGATTTTTCGGTTATTCCTTTTTTGAGTTCCTTCGTGCCAAGCTGGGTTTGACTTCGGGAAAAAAAGCAAAGCGATCGAGAAAACTGCACAGCCAAGGATCGCCGAGATAGTGAAAACCCACCGAAAGTTTAACAATTGCGCGAACAAACCCCCTATTGCCGGACCAATGCCCATCCCGCCGTATATTGTCATTGTGTACCAGCCGTAAGTGCGCCCACGATGAGTGAGTGGTGAAAAATCGGCAACGAAGGACATCATCGTGGGACCAAAGGCAGCGAGTCCCAAGCCTGCGAAGACAGATATAAGCATCATTTGCGGAGAAGTGCGGCTAAGGGCCAGCAAATAAGAACTGGCGGCCGTAACCAAAATGCCTGTGAGGACCAGCCGTTTTCTTCCAAGCCGATCTGAGAGAATCCCCAAGGGAACCGACAGTATTCCGGCCGCCAGCATTAGCAGGGAATTAATTATTCCGATTTCGATCGGGCCGATGCCCAGCGAACGCGCATATAAAGGAAGTATCGGAATGCGCATGTAAGCAGCCGTGTAACAGCCCAAACCGACTACGCAGGAGGTAAGCATCAATATCGGGTAGGATGGCGCTTTGTCCATTGCCCCGCTCCAAAAGAATAGCGCTTTACAGGGTTAACGGGAATTTTCCGGAATCGCGGCTCTTGGGGGAGTCAATGGCCTTCTCGCCTCCGATCTGCATCTGAGAATAAAAAGCCTCCCGGCCGACAGAATTTCACAGAATCCGAACCCAGCCAACAGATGGTGAGATCTACGGAGCTTAATGAAACTTATTACCCATATCGGCATCCGTGTCCAGCTAATATTCCCTGCCTGCGACGAACCGGTCTCCAGGACAGTCATCCCTGCACTTCAGTTAAATATCCTACATCTATGGCTTGCCGGGAGATCCGGTTTTGCCGCAGCGGCGGCGCGACTGTGCAGCCAAGCGCATCATCGGCGAGCAGTTCCAGATGCCTGGATTTGATAGGAAAGTAATGGAAAAATCAGGAAAGGTTTTCTATAATGCAACTTCCGCTGAACTGATGAAGTGCAGGTTATTCAGGTTGGAGGTCAACGATGAGCGCGTCGACCATTCCCAAGTGGGTAAAATGTCCGGAATGCGGGAGCCAAAATATTGGAACCAAGTTGACTCTAATGACCTCAGCAGCATGGATCAACAGGTTACTGGGAGTCCAGGCGGTGAGGATTTACGACAAAAAGTGCCAGCTGTGCGGAAACCAATTTCAGGTCTTTCGTAAATGAAGGATTATGGCGGCGCCCGAAAGGAAGCAGCTAAGCACGTTTAGAGCACGTATTAACTTTAGCAAACCCTCACGACAGTCTCTTCGCTTCTATTGTCCCTGATACATGTATACGAACTTGACGGAGCGAGTGGCGGTCAATCTTCCAAACCGGGCCTTACAGATGGGCAACGAGCTTTTCGACATCCTGGTTCGTGTGCTGGCGGCGATGGCGGCAGGCGCGCTGATAGGACTTGAACGAAGCTATAACGGGCATGATGCGGGTTTCCGCACGCACACCCTCGTATGTATGGCTTCAAGCCTTCTCATGCTCTTTGCCAATTATCAAGGAGAGTGGTTTTCGCAGGCGCTGCCCGTGGCTGTCAGGATCGATCCGACACGTATGGCGCAGGGAATAATGACGGGTATCGGTTTTCTAGGGGCGGGCGTTATCATGAGAGAGGGGCTGTCGGTTCGCGGCTTGACGACCGCGGCATCGATATGGATTACGGCAGCCATAGGCATTCTGGCAGGCGTTGGCTTTTACAGAGCCGTTACTATCGCATTGGTTTTAACGCTCGGGGTTCTGTCCACCTTTCGATGGATCGAGTCAAGACTCCCCAGACTCATCTATGCCCACTGCTCACTGCGCCTTAACTGCGAAACTCCAATGCCCGAAAAGGATTTAAGGGACATTCTGGCTCGTCATGGATTCGATATCGTGACCCTAAGCTACACATTTATGCAGGAAGCAGGGAAGTGTTTTAACTATGACATGATGATCCGCACTCGGAGCCGGCAGCACTTTGAGCGCCTTTCTCAGGAATTTTTGGAACTCGAGTCGATCCTTGACTTTCGAATTTCCCTGGGCAGCGACCGTACATGAGGGGGTTCTCAGACTTTGGCCCAAGGCCGCCATCATTTTAATGGACTAACACGCTCTTGCCGTTATAGTAAGGGGTTGGTTTTCGAATGAAGGGATGCTTCAGCAGTGGGAGATCAACTAGACAGGGAATTGGAACGGCTTCAAAATGAGCTGATCGATCTTGGAACGTTGGTCGAGCGCACCATAATCGATTCCGTCGAAGTCCTGAAGACACGGCAAATCGAGGATGCCAGACGGCTCATCCAGGCCGATTCCGAGATCAACCGGAAGCGCTACTCGATAGAATGGGACAGCCTTGTCCTTATAGCGAGGCAACAGCCCATGGCTAAGAACCTCCGAACTTTGGCGGCCATTCTGGAGATTGTCTCCGAGTTGGAAAGAATAGCCGATTATGCGAAGGGGATAGCGAAGATTTCGATTCAGATCGGCCCAAGACCTCTGATTAAGCCGCTCGTCGATATTCCGCTAATGGCGGCGTTAGCCTCGAAGATGCTCCATGAATCTTTGCGTTCCTTCGTTGACAGAGACGTGGAAAAAGCGCGTTCGATCCCTGCCGAAGACCGCCGGATCGACGAACTCTATGACCAGGTGTATCGCGAGCTAATGACTTACGTTATATCGGACCCCAGGAAAATCGAAGATGCAAGCCACCTCTTGTGGGTGGCCCACAACCTTGAGCGCACCGCCGACCGCGCCGTAAATATTTGCGAGCGGGTAATCTTCACGGTGACCGCTGAACTGATCGAATTTGAAGACCTGGACGTAAGCCGCCCGAGCGTCTGAATCTTCTTCTCCAGCCAAGCGCTCATTCAAAGCTGTTGCGAAAGATGCCCGCAGACAAATAATACCGAGTTGCGTTCAAATCGTTGCATTCGGGAGGGCGTAAAGCCCTCTACGCAGCGGACGGGTTCATCTCCGCCCAATATTGAACGCAACTTGGTATAATGTGCCGATGAATTGAGGAGCATGCGGGTTTACCCGGCCCGGCCGGTGATGTAGTCTTCGGTGAGTTGCTGGCCCGGCCGGGTGAAAATGGTCTCGGTCACATTGAATTCGACCAATTTGCCCATCCAGAACAAGCCGGTATAATCTGAAGCGCGGGATGCCTGCTGCATGTTGTGGGTCACGATGACTATTGTGTAGTCTCTTTTGAGGGACCACATGAGTTCTTCGATCTGAAGAGTCGCTATCGGGTCCAGGGCCGAGCATGGTTCATCCATCAGGATCACCTCGGGCCTTACAGCTATGGTTCGGGCTATGCACAGTCTTTGCTGCTGACCCAGAGACAAGCCCTGCGCATCTTCTCTCAACCTGTCTTTGACTTCCTCCCAAAGCACTGCGCTGCGAAGACTGCTTTCAACTATTTCGAACAGTTCCCCTTTGTTCCCGGCAAGCCCGAGCACGCGCGGCCCGAAGGCAATGTTGTCAAAAATGGACTGGGGAAAGGGATTCGGGCGCTGAAAAACCATTCCTATTCGCTTGCGGAGGTCTATCACATTGGTGCCGGGGGCGTAGATGTCCTGGCCGTCGAATTCGACGAGACCCTCTACCGTCGTTCCGCGTATAGTATCGTTCATCCGGTTGAGGCAGCGCAAAAAAGTAGATTTGCCGCACCCCGAAGGTCCGATCAGGGCTGTTATGCAGCGGTCGCGGATGGACATCGAGATATCGCTTAGGGCAATTACTTTGCCGTAATAGAAATTGAGCCGGTCTACCCTGATTTTTTCCATCTCTTAACTTTTGGGGCTATCCGAAACGGCCCGTAATATAACCCTCCGTGCGGCTGTCGGCGGGTGTTGTGAATATTTCCGCACTGGGACGGAATTCAATCAGGTCGCCCATGAGCATGAAAGCCGCCTGGTCGGCCACCCTTGCCGCCTGTTGGACGCTGTGCGGCACGATGATGATGGTATAGAGTTTTTTCAGGTAATTGAGAGATTCTTCGACCTTTCTCGTTGAGATGGGGTCCAGACCGGAGGTCGGTTCGTCGAGAAGCAGCACTTCCGGCTCCAGCGCGAGGCTTCTGGCGATGCAAAGCCTTTGTTGCTGGCCACCGGAAAGGGAGTTCGCCGGGTTGTCCAGCCTGTCTTTCACCTCGTCCCATAAAGCAGCCTGAGTGAGACTGCGTACCAGGGTTTCCTCCATTCTGCCCCGGTCACGGCAACCGGCCAGTTTAAGACCGTAGGTAACATTTTCCCGAACAGTTCCGGGAAGAGGCAGAGGGAGCGCGAAAACCATTCCGACGCGGCGGCGCAGGTTTGGCACGTTGGCGCCGGGATCGTAGATGTTTTGGCCGTCCAAAAGCACCCGCCCCGTCATGCGGGTATTTTCGACCATATCATTGAGCCTGTTGATGAGCCGGAGCAAGGTGGACTTTCCGCCTCCCGCAGGCCCGAAAAAGACTGTCACAGACCTGGGCGGCACCTCCATGGTGATGTTGCACAGCGACTGGAAACTTCCGTAAAAATAGTTTACGCCGTCCACCACTATTTTAGGCTCTACCATTGACGTCTCCTGCGGAAATAGCTTCGCAGCGCCGTTGCCGCAACATTCATGGACAAGACGATAAAGAGCAAAACGAGCGCCGTTCCGTACTGAACTCTGATCGGCATTGCCGGCACCTGGGTGCTGATAACATAGAGGTGGTAGGGCAGCGCCATTACCTGGTCAAAGGGCGTCTGGGGCAATCGAGGCAGATAAAAGGCGGCGACCGTGAACAGGATGGGGGCTGTCTCCCCGGCGGCGCGTAAAATGCCCAGAATTATGCCTGTTATTATGCCCGGCAGGGCCTGCGGAAGCACGATATAGCGGACCGCCTGCCAGCGTGTGCCGCCCAGGCTTGCGCTAACGGTGCGGAACTCCATGGGCACGGCCCGGAGCGCTTCTTCGGAGGTGCTCATGATGACGGGCAGGGTCATGATTGCCAAGGTCAGCACACCGGCCAGGATCGAGGTGCCCATGTGCAGAAACAGGACAAACATTCCCAGCCCGAAAAGGCCGTATACAATGGAAGGAATGCCGGCCAGGTTTACAATCGCAAGCCTGATCGCCCGCGTAATCCAGGTGTCTCCGGCATATTCGGCGAGATAAACGGTTCCGGCGACGCCGACCGGGATAGCCGCAACCGCTGTGCCCACCGTCAGAATAAGCGTTCCAACTATGGCCGGGAAAATGCCTCCTTCTTTCATGCCCTCATAAGGCATCGAGAAGATGAATCCCCACGAAATAGCCCTTGCCCCTTCGACCAAAACGATTCCGATCACGATCATAATGGGCGCAACTACGACTATCGCCGACAGGCTCATCACGGCGAATCCGATCTGCTGAGTCCTGTACCGATCCATCAGCGCAACCCCCCCTTACGCTGTTTTTTGAAGATTGCGCTTGCAGCCAGAATGTTGATCATGAATGTGAGGATGAAGAGGATGATCCCGATCCCAAAAAGAGTATGATAGTGGACGCTCCCGTTTGCAACCTCTCCCATTTCAGCGGCCACCGTAGCAGTCATAGTCCTCACAGGCATGAAGAGCGATCCCGCGCTCAGAGGCATCCGGGCCGCGTTTCCGGTTACCATCATAACCGCCATCGTCTCACCAATCGCCCTGCCCATTCCGAGCATCACGGCCATTGCAACCCCGGAGCGCGCAGCGGGAACAGTTACCCGCCAGATGGTCTGCCACCTGGTAGCCCCCATCGCCAGGGCCGCATCCCGATAACTTTTCGGCACGCTGTCCAGGGCGTCCTCGGCCACACTGATTATTGTGGGCAAAGACATATATGCCAGAATCACCGCGCCCGTGAAGGCCGAAAGCCCCGTAGGAACACCCAGAGCGGAGCGCAGCATCGGCGCTATGACGTGCATTCCGAAGAAGCCCAGAACTACGGAAGGTATTCCCGCCAGCACTTCGATAAGCGGTTTTAGAATTTCACGGGCCCATTGGGGCGCCACTTCCCGGACAAAAACAGCAGTTGTCACTCCCAGCGGAAGGGCGATAACTATTGCGGCTATCGTTACGTATGCCGATCCGAGGATCAGGGGCAGGGTGCCAAACATGTTGAAGGTGGGGTACCAGCGGGTTCCGAACAGGTTTCCGGGGGCAACCTCCCATAGTGCAGGGAGGCCCTCCTTGAGGAGAAAAAGAAAGATGAGAAGCACGAAGCCGATGGTGGAAAATCCGAACACGCGTATGACGGACTCGATAAAAAACTCGGCCCACGATTTGCCCGCTGTTTCGGATGAACCGGTTCCAGGGAACTTTCCAAAAATTTTATTATAAAGGGACAAAGCCCAGTTTTGCCACAAGGGTCTGACCACCGTTAAGTATCCACTCGATGTAGTCCTTCATCTGTCCCGCAGGACGGCCGGCCGTGTACATGTAAAGGGGCCGCGCAATGGGGTAAGAACGATCCTTGACGGTTTTTGCCGACGGGACGACAAAGGGGCCGTTATCATCCTTCGATACCGCTATGACTTTCTGGTCTTCGGTCACGTAACCCAGGCCGTCATATCCAATAGCGTTGGGGTTTTGGCGAATTTCACTGCTTATCCCTTCACTCGAAGGCATCAGGAGCGTGTCGGGCGAAAACAGAAGTTTGCTCCTGTAGTTTCCCATACGTATGACATTTTCGAGAAAATATACATGAGTCCCGGAATTGGATTCCCGGGACAGCAGCACGATAGGCCTGTTCTCTCCGCCCACTTGGGCCCAATTTATGATTTTTCCGGTGTAGATGTCCGAGATTTGCCTGAACGTCAGGCGTTCAAGCGGGTTGGAAAGACTGACGACGACCGCGATTGCGTCGTAGGCTACCACGAATCCAACAGGCTCGATCCCGCAGTCCGTTGCGGCCCTTATCTCTTCGGGACTCATTTCCCGGGATGCGTTTGCAATGGAAACCGTCCCGTTTATCATAGCCGCAATGCCCGTTCCGCTGCCTCCTCCGGTGACCGATATGCTCACATTGGAGTGGACCTCCATGTATTCTTCGGCCCATGCAAGCGCCAGGTTCACAAGGGTGTCGGAGCCTTTATTCTCAATTGTCCCGGCGCCACTGGCCGAACCGGTCACGTCTTGCGGCTTGCTTTTTCCGCACCCGCACAGCACTCCGATGCCAATAAACAAAACCAGACAGACTGCAAAAGACGCAAACCGGAGACGGAATGCCGAAGGGCGGCATTTTTTATCTCTACTATAAGAGAGGATCTCCAAATTCAATTTCCTTTACACCCCGGTTTGATTCCGAAAATGAAGAGGAAACGGGTGATTTCCCAATATCCGGCAATTCATCCGCGAGCCTTTACAGCTAAGAGTTTGAGCAGATCGCCGAATGCAGCAGCTTCCTCTTTACTCGACCCGCCGATTTGCCCCCTTCTTTCAGCCGGGCTCCGAAAACGCGTAAAGTCCGTCGGCAGCGTCTCGGTATCCGCCAAGAAGGCGACCCTCTGGGTCATTGCTCTAATTTTTCTAATTACGCAGGTGCTTGGAGAATTGCTCCACAGGAAACGACCCAAGTAAGTGGACGTGCTGACGAGTCCCACTCGGCGCGGCATCCGGAGGCGTCCGTCCGGATTCCGGCTTCCGTGAGAATGACGACGGCAGGCGCGTCGGCTTTTCAAGATCGTTTCTTATAGCAGGCCACCTTGACCCGGTATGATGGCCACAGTTTCCAAAATTCTTTGAATTGCCGTTTTTCCTTATAGACCAGAATGGCGTCGATGACGATAAAATTCAGTTTACGTTTTGGCTATTACGCCTTATTAACTCCCAGGATAATATGGAGGTATCCTGGAACCCGCATTTCCGGCCGATGATCGAAAGGTGAAACACAGCTTCGAACTTCATTATGAACCACCTCCAAAATCTTTAAATGCGACGCGCCAAGGACGGCATTGAAATAAATATCGAGATTTGTTTCAATTGTCTTCTATTTGCCCATGCGGCTTTCGCACCTTAATCCATTTGTCCGGGAGGAATTGAGCCAGATGAGCGCCGGCAGGATCGAGAATGCAGACGAATCCAAAGCCGCTGATTCCGGAAAGCGGCGCACTTTTTTCATCCCTTTGCTTTTTTTTGCGCTGGGTGTCCTTAGCGCCTACGGCTACTTTCGTTGGTACGCAGGCCCAAGCGCAGGCCGGATGCAGATGGAATCCTCCGGGATCCCGGAGCAGGCCCAGGCAAAAAAGCAGCCCAGGATCCTCTACTATGTCGATCCGATGAACCCTGCCAACAAATCGGACAAGCCCGGCAAAGCCCCATGCGGGATGGACATGGTTCCGGTCTATGATGAAGAGCAGGCTGGCGCCGGCAAGAATCTACCTGCGGGGACAGTTAAAATAAGTCCGGAAAAACAGCAGACGATCGGCGTAAAAATGAGCGAAGCCGCCGAAATGGAGATTTCCAAAACCATCCGCGCCGTGGGTCTGGCTTCATACGATGAAACCAGGGTTGCCCACGTACACACGAAGTTTCCGGGGTGGGTGGATAAGGTTTACGTGGATTTCGTGGGAAAGCTGGTCAAAAAAGGCCAGCCTCTTCTGAGCATTTACAGCCCCGACCTCGTATCGACCGAGCAGGAATTGCTGATCGCGAAGAAATCCAGGGACATTCTCAAGAGCAGCGCATTCGGAGAGATCGGGTCAAGGTCGGAATCTCTTTACGCCGCTACCCGCGAGCGGTTGAAATACTGGGACATAAGCGACGCCCAGATCGATCGGATCGAACGGTTGGGGACCCCGCTCAAGACGCTCACGCTCTATTCGGACCTGGACGGCTTCGTGGTAGCCCGCAACGTTTATGCCGGCCAGCAGGTTGCACCGGAAACGGACCTCTTTGTGGTCGCGGACCTTTCCAATATCTGGATTCAGGCGGAAGTCTACGAGTATGAGATCCAGTCGGTGAGCCTTGGGCAAAAGGCTTTAGTCAGCTTTCCGTCTTTTCCCGGAAAGACTTTTACGGGCAAGGTCACCTACATTTCTCCCGAAATGGACCCAAAGACAAGGACGCTGAAAATCCGGGTGGAACTGGCCAACCCGGATTTCAAGATCAAGCCCGATATGTATGCGAATGTAGAGCTCAAACTCGATTATGGAAAGAAGCTCTCGATTCCGCAGGAGGCGGTGCTGGACTCGGGCGCGAGCCAGATGGTTTTTGTCGCCAGAGAAGGCGGCTATTTCGAGCCGCGCAGGATAACGGCCGGCCCCCGTGTTGACGGCCGATTGATAGTGCTCGACGGCCTCAAGGCAGGAGAGCAGGTGGTGACTTCGGCGAACTTTCTGATCGATTCGGAGAGCCAGCTCAAGTCTGCCGCCGGCAGCATGGAAGCTAGATGATCAACAGAATCATCGATTTTTGCGCCAATAACAGGTTCATCGTTTTCCTGTTAGCTGGAGCGGCGGTTGCAGCGGGCATCTATTCGATGCGGCATATCACGCTGGACGCCATTCCCGACCTCTCCGACACGCAGGTGATCATCTATTCGAAATGGGACCGCAGTCCGGACATTATCGAGGACCAGCTTACATATCCGCTTATCACTGCGATGCTCGGGGTTCCAAGAGTAAAGGACATACGGGGTTTTTCCGATTTTGGCTATTCTTTCGTATACGTCATCTTTGAAGACGGCACCGACATCTACTGGGCAAGGTCCCGCACGATAGAATATCTAAACAACATCCTTCCGAGACTGCCGCGTGAGGTTCAGGTAGAGCTTGCCCGCGACGAGACGGCCATCGGGTGGGTTTTCGAGTATGCGCTCGTGGACAAAACCGGAAAGCACGATCTTGCAGAACTGCGCTCGATTCAGGACTGGTTTTTGAAATACGAGATCCAGTCTGTGCCGGGTGTTGCAGAAGTTGCCCCGGTGGGGGGATTTGTCCGCCAATACCAGGTAAACATCGACCCCAACGCGTTGCTTTCCTACAGAATCCCGGTGGAAAGAGTCATGAACGCCATTCGGGAAAGCAACAACGACGTGGGAGGAAGGCTTCTTGAGTTCTCCGGCCGTGAATACATGGTGCGCGGCCGAGGTTATGTAAAAAATTTGAACGACATAGAAAACGTGGTCGTGGGGACTAATGAATCGACGGGGACTCCCGTTCTGGTCAAAAACCTCGGTAAGGTGGTTCTGGGGCCCGACATCCGCCGGGGAGTCGCCGAACTGGACGGTGAGGGCGAGACAGTGGGCGGGATCGTCGTCATGCGCTACGGCGAAAACGCCTTGAAAGTCATAGACAGGGTCAAGGCGAAGTTGGCCGAAATTACCCCCAACCTTCCCAGAGGGGTGGAGCTGGTTACGACATACGACCGGGCCGACCTCATCAGCCGGTCGATTGATACCCTGAAACATACGCTCATAGAAGAGCTTCTGATAGTCAGCCTGGTTATCCTTGTCTTCCTGTGGCACATTCCGAGCGCCATCATTCCGATCATCACGATCCCGGTCGCAGTGATCATTTCGTTCATTCCGATGTACGGGATAAATATCACGGCCAACATAATGTCTCTGGGCGGGATCGCGATAGCCGTGGGCGCCATGGTGGACGCGGCCATAGTGGTTGTCGAGCAGACTCATAAAAAGCTCGAGCACTGGGAGATCGAAGGGAGGCCCGGAGATTTCAAGAATGTGGTGGTGAGCGCCGTAAAGGAGGTCGGAGGGCCTAGCTTTTTCGCGCTTCTGGTGATAGCGGTTTCCTTCATGCCCATTTTTGCGTTGGAGGCGCAGGAGGGCAGGCTCTTTAAACCCCTGGCCTTCACCAAGAATTTTTCCATGATCGTTGCGGCCATTCTGGCCATAACGCTTGACCCGGCCATCCGGCTGCTTTTCACTCACATGAAGAACTTTTCGTTTCGCCCTAAAATTCTGGCGCGCGCAGCCAACGCTCTCCTGGTCGGCAAGATTCACAGCGAGGAGAACCACCCTATAAGCAGGCCGCTGATGAAGATTTATCATCCGGTGGTGGAATTCGTGCTCAAACACCAGTGGTCCACAATTTTTGCGGCTTTCCTGGTCGTTGCGGTTACGTTCGCTCCCCGGATCGGGGTTTTCGAGAAAATCGGCTCGGAGTTCATGCCGCCCCTCGATGAGGGCGTGCTGCTCTATATGCCTACTACGGTCCCGGGCATTTCAGTAACCGAAGCGCAGCAGCTTCTCCAGATCCAGGACAAGATCATAAAATCGTTTCCGGAAGTCGAACGCGTGTTCGGCAAGGCCGGGAGGGCTGAAACGGCTACCGATCCGGCGCCTTTTTCCATGATGGAGACGGTGATCGTTTTAAAGCCGCAGTCAGAGTGGCCGAAAATTGCGACCTGGTATTCCGATTGGGCGCCTGACTGGCTAGAGAATGTTTTGCGCAGGGGATGGCCCGACCACCAGAGCACCGAAGACCTTATACACGGACCAAACGGCCTGGATAAGGCCATGCAGATACCGGGCGTGGTAAACGCCTGGACCATGCCGATCAAGGCCAGGGTGGACATGCTCACGACCGGCGTGCGCACTCCTGTGGGGATCAAGATACTGGGTCCTGACCTTGACAAAATCCAGCAACTAGGAGTGCAGATTGAAGCCGCTCTTAAAGGTGTTCCAGGGACTTCAAGCGTTTACGCCGAGAGGACAACGGGAGGTTTTTTCCTCGACGTCGATCTTAAGAGGGAAGAGCTCGCCCGTTACGGCCTCACCATAGGCCAGGTAGAAAGCACGATCACCTCCGCTATCGGGGGCGAGAACATTTCCACCACTATCGAAGGCCGCGAGCGCTACCCGATAAACATCCGATACCTTCGCGATTACCGCAGCACGGTTGACCGGCTCAACAGGATTATGGTGGCCACCGAGAGCGGCGCGCAGGTCCCGATGGCGCAACTGGCCGCCATCAAACTCTCATCGGGTCCCGGAATGATACGCGATGAGAACGCGAGGCTCAGCGGATACGTCTATGTCGACGTCGCCGGGCGGGATGTGGGAGGCTACGTGGATCAAGCCAAGAAAGTCGTAAGCACTCACGTTCAACTGCCTCCGGGGTATACGCTCGTCTGGAGCGGCCAGTATGAAAACATGCTCAGGGTAAGGAACAGGCTCATCGTCGTATTGCCGGTCACGCTTCTGATCATATTTCTGCTCATTTATTTCAATACCAGATCGGCGGCAAAGACCCTGATCGTTTTCCTGGCTGTTCCTTTCTCGGCCGTGGGAGCAATCTGGTTCCTGTACATACTTGGCTACAACTTGAGCATTGCCGTTTGGGTCGGCCTGATCGCCCTCATGGGGGTCGACGCTGAAACAGGGGTATTTATGCTTCTCTACCTCGACCTGGCGTACTACGCCATGCGCGACAAAGGGCTCATGAAAACCAGGGATGACCTGCGCCGCGCCATAGTCGAAGGGGCGGTAAAAAGGCTGCGCCCGAAGTTCATGACGGTGGCGGTAATGTTTATGGGCTTGGTGCCTATAATGTGGTCAGTGGGCGCCGGCTCCGATGTCATGAAGCGCATCGCAGCCCCTATGATAGGGGGCATTTTCACCTCTTTCGTCATGGAACTGGTAGTTTACCCCGCTGTTTACGAGGTTTGGCGGTGGCGCTCTGACCTGAAAAAAGGGAGGCCCTCCCCGGAGAAAGTTCCGGCTTGACAAAGCTGGTTTTGTCCCCATTTTTCTATTAACCAGGGAGTAGAACGTGAAAAAGATTAAACTGATCGTGCTTTTGGGAGTAACACTGGGGCTGCTCGCCTTTGGCTGGAGCATGCCGGGGATTGGGCATGCTGAATCCCAGGCACAATGCCCGGTGATGGGTGGAAAGATCGACAAAAAAATCTACGCCGACTATCAAGGCAAGCGCATTTATTTCTGCTGCACCGGCTGCCTGGAGGAATTCAATAAGGACCCGGAAAAGTACATGAAGAAGATGGAGGCGGAAGGGGTCATCCCGGAGAAAAAGCCTTAAAATCCATGTGGGTGTCAGGTAGTCATGCAGGTCGGCAACTCATCCTCCTCTAACATCGACGCGCGGTGGAGAGATCGGAATCACAAAGCCTCTGTGGAAGAGTTTTTCAGGCGTTACGCGCAAATAAACTCTTGACAGGGGTAATTTTTTGTGTGAAATAATCCACTAAATCAATGGGAATTATTGCTTATCGGGAGACCCAAATGAAAATGTCCACCAAAGGCCGCTATGGGGTTCGCCTCATGTTCGACCTTGCCCTCCATGCAGGACAGGTCCCGGTCACGCTCAAGGACATCGCAGCACGGCAGGAGATCTCGGAAAAGTACCTCTCCAATATCATTCCACTGCTCAAAAACGCAGGGCTTGTAAATTCGGTGCGAGGTTCACAGGGCGGGTATTCACTGGCGAGGCCGCCGCGCGAGATCACCTTGAAAGACATCCTGCTCGTGCTGGAAGGCTCAATGTGTCTGGTCGAATGCACTGAGAAACCCATGCTCTGTCAGCGTTCCGGAGACTGCCCGGCACGGGAGGTGTGGTCCGAGGTAGCCGGAAAAATGCTCGAGGCGCTCGAATCCTTCACCCTGGAGAGCATGGTGGAAAGGCGCAATCTCAAAAACACTGCGCCCTCTTACAGCATCTAAGCCGTTTCCGATTTGGAAGCTGTTCTGGGGATTCAATATGACGCATACGATTTCTTTTTCCCCATGCTTTTCGAATTAAA
The DNA here is from genome assembly GCA_035624985.1 of Syntrophobacteraceae bacterium. Classification (GTDB taxonomy): domain Bacteria; phylum Desulfobacterota; class Syntrophobacteria; order Syntrophobacterales; family Syntrophobacteraceae; genus SbD1. The sequence continues at coordinate 30,703 of DASPQK010000158.1, forward strand.
GGAGAAACTAATGGCACAAGCTGAAAATAACGGATGGGGGCCGGAGACGATTGGGTTGCACGCCGGACAGGTCCCCGACCCTGCAACCGGGGCGCGGGCGGTCCCGATCTACCAGACCACCTCTTACGTATTCAAGAGCACGGATCACGCCGCAAATCTTTTTGCCTTGAGAGAATTCGGCAACATTTATACCCGGATAATGAACCCAACCAATGACGTGCTCGAACAGCGCATGGCTCAGATCGAGGGTGGAACCGGCGCTCTGGCCGTTGGGAGCGGGCAGGCTGCCGAAACTCTTGCGCTCCTGAATATTACCCGACCCGGCGACGAGATCGTCTCCGCCGACAATCTTTACGGCGGCACCTATGAGCTTTTTCATTACACTTTCCCCAAGCTGGGACGCAAAGTCAAATTCGTTAACTCTGCCGACCCCAATGCATTCAGGGAGGCATTAACCGATTCAACACGCGCTCTGTATGCCGAAACCATCGGCAATCCCAAGCTGGACGTACCTGACTTCGAGACAATCGCGAAAATAGCCCATGATGCAGGGGTGCCTTTTGTTGTGGATAACACAGTGGGGATAGGCCTGTTACGCCCCATTGATTTTGGCGCCGATATCAGCGTTCTTTCCGCGACAAAATACGTCGGCGGCCATGGGACCTCTATTGGCGGGCTGATAGTAGACAGCGGAAAATTCAACTGGGGAAACGGCAAGTTTCCAGAATTCACCGAGCCGGACCCTAGCTACCACGGCCTGAAATTCTGGGATGTTTTCGGCGACTTCCCCGGCCTGGGGAATGTCGCATTCATAATAAAGGCCAGGGTACAGTGGCTCCGTGACATTGGGCCGGCGCTCAGCCCGTTCAACGCCTTTCTTTTCCTCCAGGGACTTGAGACCCTGACTCTAAGGCAGGAGAGGCATTCCGAGAATGCCTTTAAAGTGGCGAAGTTTCTCAAGGGGCACCCGCTGGTAACCTGGGTTGTTTATCCCGGTTTCGAAGACAATCCGAACTATCCACTCGCCAAGAAATATCTCAACGGCCGATATGGATCGCTCATCGGTTTCGGGATAAAAGGCGGCCTCGAAGCCGGCAAAAAATTCATCAATTCAGTGAAACTGCTTTCGCATCTGGCCAATATCGGCGATGCCAAAAGCCTGGTCATCCACCCTGCCTCCACCACGCACCAGCAGCTCACCAGGGAGGAGCAGGAGGCCACCGGGGTTACGGAAGACTATATTCGTCTGTCGATAGGTCTGGAAAATGTCCGGGACATAATAAACGACATCAGCCAGGCGCTTGAAAAGGCGGCAGGAGTGAATAGATAAAGAATAGATTGTCTGGAGAAGATGAAGTGGGTCAAGAAGGGAGCCTGGGGATCGTTGAGACCAAATATATGACGTTTTCTCCGCCGGGAGGGTTTTGTCTGGAAAGCGGCGAAAAACTGGATGCGGTCAAAATCGCCTATGAGACTTACGGCGAGCTAAACCGCGATCGCACAAACGCAATCCTGATCGTCCACGCGCTTTCGGGGGATGCAAATGCGGCCGGCTTTCACCGGGGCGCGAGGAAGCCGGGGTGGTGGGACGGCGTGATCGGTCCCGGAAAAGGTTTTGATACGGATAAGTATTTCGTAATCTGCTCGAACATCCTGGGGGGCTGCAAGGGGACCACCGGGCCCTCCAGCATAAATCCAGCCACGGGAAAACCTTACGGCCTCAGCTTTCCGCCCATATCGATCCATGACATGGTGAACTGTCAGAAACTGCTCATAGATCGACTCGGGATAGAAAAGCTTTTGTGCGTATCGGGCGGGTCGATGGGAGGCATGCAGGTGCTCTCATGGCTTACGCGTTACCCCGACCGGGTGCGAAGCGTAATCCCTATTTCCACCGCAATAAGGCACTCTCCCCAGCAGATTGCCTTCGATGAAGTGGGCAGGCAGGCGATCATGGCCGACATTGACTGGAAATCGGGCAACTATTACGGCGGGCCGCCTCCGGCCAGGGGCCTGTCGGTAGCCCGGATGGTCGGTCACATCACCTACATGAGCGATACCTCGATGCGCGACAAATTCGGGAGGCAGCGAAAGGACAGCAGCGACCCCTTCAAGTTCGATCCCGGCTTCGAGGTGGAAGGCTACCTCCACTACCATGGTGAAAACTTCGTCAGGAGGTTCGATGCAAACTCTTACCTCTACATAACCAAGGCAATGGACAACTTTGACGCAGCCGAGGGAGGATCGCTTCATGATCTGTTGCGGGGCGTCGATGCGAAGGTGCTTGTGATTGCCTTCAAATCCGACTGGCTTTATCCGCCCTACCAGACCAAGGAGATAGTGAGGGCCTGCAAACTTGCCGGTATCGAGGCCACTTACTGCGAAATCGATTCGACTTACGGCCATGACGCTTTCCTGCTCGAAATCGAGGAAGAGACGCACCTAGTCTCTCATTTTCTGAAAAAGGTCTACAACGGCTACGAGGTCACGACCGAATATGGAACCTGAAGCCAGCCGGCTGGACCACCGGATCATCGCGGGACTGATCGTCCCCGGTTCTTCGGTCCTTGACCTTGGGTGCGGCGGCGGAGAGTTGCTCTATATGCTGATTAAGGATAAAGGAGCGCGCGGCCAGGGCATAGAGATCGACGAACAAGCCATATATACATGCGTGGCCAAGGGCTTGAATGTCTTGCACGGAGACATCGACTCCGGGCTTTCCGAGTACCCGGACAGTTCGTTCGATTATGTGATCCTGAATCAGAGCCTTCAGCAGGTGCGGCATGTTGAACCGGTGCTTGCGGACTCTCTGAGGGTGGGGAAAAAGGTCATTGTCGGATTCCCCAATTTCGCCCATTACAGCGCAAGGCTCCAGTTGTTTTTAAGGGGCAGGGCGCCCGTCACGGCCTCGCTGCCTTATCAGTGGTATGAAACGCCGAACCTTCACTTTCTGAGTATCTCGGATTTTTTCGACTTCTGCCGGGAAAAGGCGATCCGGGTAGAGCAGCGCGAATATATAGGAAACAGGGGACGTATATGCAGGCTGCCGAATTTGTTTGCGCAGACCGGCATATTTTTGATTTCCAGATTGAAAGGGGAGTAGCATGGAGAAAGTATTTGATGATAACAGCCTGAGTATCGGCCGAACCCCGCTTGTGCGAATCAATCGAATCACTGCGGGGCTGCCCGGGACCGTGTTGGCAAAGATCGAAGGGCGCAACCCTTCCTATTCGGTGAAATGCCGGATTGGGGCTTCGATGATCTGGGCCGCCGAAGAGCAGGGGAAGCTTAAGCGAGGCCAAAGCGATGTGACCGTTATAGAGCCGACCAGCGGCAACACCGGCATTGCCTTGGCGTTTGTGTGCGCCGCCAGGCGATATCCGTTGATTCTAACCATGCCTGAGACCATGTCCCTTGAACGCCGGCGCATGCTTAAGGCGTTTGGCGCGGAATTGATACTGACCGAAGGGGCCAAGGGGATGCCCGGGGCAATAGCCAAGGCTGAAGAGATTATCGCCGGCGATCCGCAAAAATACTATATGCCGCAGCAGTTCAAGAACCCGGCGAATCCGGAAATTCATTTCAGGACCACCGGGCCGGAGATTTGGGACGACACCGATGGAAGGATTGATATTCTCATATCGGGGATAGGCACCGGCGGGACTATTACCGGGGTAAACCGGTATATCAAGGGATCAAGGGGAAAGGCCATCTGGTCGGTTGCGGTCGAGCCGATCCATTCGCCGGTGCTGACCGCGATCCGCAAAGGGGAGACGCCGAAACCCGGTCCGCATAAAATACAGGGTATCGGCGCCGGATTTAAACCTGACGTTCTGGACCTGGATTCGGTGGACGAGATCGCAACCGTGTCGAACGATGAGTCCGTGGAAATGGCAAGGCGCCTGCACAGGGAAGAAGGAATCACGTGCGGAATCTCCAGCGGCGCGGCGATGGCCGCGGCCGTTCGAACGGCGTCTCTTCCGGCGAATAAAGATAAGCTGATTGTAGTTATCCTGCCCGATGCAGGTGAACGTTATTTGTCAAGCATTTTGTTCGAAGGCATCTAATAGCGATTAGAAAATGGCGCGCTTCCGGATAACGATGGATATCGATGCTCAGGAAAGGTGCGATTACATGAAAAACGGCGAATTGAAAGCCATCTGGGAAGCCTCCGAAAACGATAAACCCATTTCCGAGGAACTCGCCCTCTATGTTTTGCGCTCTTCCGCCGCCGATCTACCTCAGATTTTCGCCTCTGCCAGCAGGGTGCGCCACCGTTATTTCGGCAACTCGGTTCGCCTATGTTCAATCTTGAATGCACAAAGCGGCGCCTGTACCGAGGATTGCGCGTTTTGCGCCCAGGCGTCCTGTCACGATACACAGATAGAGACGACTCCGCTCTGCTCGCAAGACCGCATGGTGGAGGCTTTCAAACGGGCCGCGGAGCTTCCCGTGACTCATTTTTGCGTTGTAACAGGCGGTCGTGCGCTTTCGAAAAACGGGATAGAGAGGGTTTGCAGCGCCATTCATGACAATGAGCATCCACGAGTGGACTGGTGCGCTTCGCTCGGGTGCTTGGACTTCGATGAACTCCTTACATTGAGACAATCGGGGCTTAAGAGATTTCATCACAACCTCGAGACGGCGCGGAGCTTTTTCCCGCAAATCTGTACCACTCACAGATGGGAGACGCGGCTGGCGACATTGAGAAACGCAAGAAAAGCCGGATTGGAGGTCTGTTCGGGGGGGATTTTCGGTCTCGGGGAGTCGCTGGAGCAACGGGTTGAGTTTGCTTCCACCCTGGCGAGTGAAGCTGTCGATTCGATCCCTCTGAATTTTCTGATTCCCGTCCCCGGAACGAGGCTTGAGGGGGTGCAGACGATGAAGCCCCTTGATATGTTGCGTACTATAAGCATGTTTCGCCTCACCAACTGCCGTGCCGAGATAAAGGTATGCGCCGGCCGCATCCACCTGGGCGATTTGCAGTCCATGATATTCCACGCCGGGGCCGATTCGATGATGATAGGCCGCCTTCTTACTGTTGCTGGCTGTGATGTGGAACGAGACCTCCGGATGCTGGTAGATCTGGAGGTCGAACATGCATTCTGAAGAATCGAATGACGCAGAACTGACTCAACTGCGGAGTAAAAGCGCCGAGCGGAGCTGTTGTTATTCTGAATAATGTTACAGAAGGTTTTAAGAACGAAACTGTGAAACTGGTCCCGACAAAGGAGTTTTGGCAATGGAATCCAAAGCGCGTCAACTTGAAGCGCTCCTGAAGGATATGGCTGGCGTACTGGTCGCTTTTTCCGGAGGAGTGGACAGCTCGGTGCTCCTGGCCGCGGCGCACGAAGCCCTTGGCGATAAAGTCGTGGCTGCCACGGGCACCTCGGCAAGCTTTCCTGCCCTCGATCTGGAATCTGCGAGGACCATCTCGTCAAAGCTCGGCGTGCGGTGGATCACTTTAGAGAGCGGGGAACTCGATGACCGCCGCTATAAGGGCAATCCCGCCAACCGCTGCTATTATTGCAAGAAGAGTCTCTTTTTACGATTGCTCAAACGGGCATCCGAAGAAGGCCTGCCTTTTGTCATCGAAGGCAGCAACACGGATGATCTGAATGATTTCAGACCCGGTCTGGAAGCGGTCCGTGAGCTGGGAATACGCTCCCCATTCCTTGAGGCCGGCATCGACAAGGAAATGGTTCGCAGCCTTGCAAGGCATTACGGTCTTCCAAATTGGGACAAGCCTTCCTCGCCCTGCCTTGCCTCAAGAATTCCATACGGTGAACTGATCACAGCCGAGCGTCTCCAACGCATTGATCAGAGCGAAGGACTGCTGCGCGGTCTGGGATTTCGTCAGTTGCGCGTGCGGGACCACGGAACGCTCGCCAGAATTGAGCTGATGCCCGAGGATATCGGGCGGCTGCTCGAGCCCTCGCTGAGGGAGGCTGCTATCGCCGCCTGCAAAGAAGCCGGCTACACATTTGTAACGCTCGATTTGAAGGGATACCGCACCGGCGCTATGCATGAGGCATTGATGAAAGTGAACGACGATCCCGCGCCGCGCGAGAGCGGGCATCGAGCATAAAAAAAACCGGATCAGTAGCCGGAGAGCGTTGAATAGTGAACACAAAGCACGTCTATCTGGACAACAATTCCACCACGCGCCTGCATCCCGATGTACTGGAGGAGATGCTCCCATACCTCCGCGAAACTTACGGTAATGCGTCGAGCATTCACTCGGATCACTCACTCTTCCGTAAGGTGGGACCATGGAAGACAAGCTAATTTTGGATCACTGCGAGAGCGAAATTGAGACGGAACGGTATTTCCGAGGGGAGATCCCCGGAATTGTCGAAAAACTGGCAGGTTCCTGCGCAAATGGGACATGCTTTGACCATATTGGGCCTGAACCGATTCCATCACTGGAAGTAGTCGTAAATATCGTTGACCGGGTTAGACGGCTGCTTTATCCGGGATACTTCATCAGAAACCGGCTGGAAAAATTCAATCTTGGCTATTATTTCGGCCAGGAGGCAACGGCTCTTTTTGAGATTATGTCGGAGCAGATAGCCCTGGCACTTCGTCACGACTGCATACGTCACGATCTGCCTTGTGTTCAGTGTGATGAACTGGGGCAGTCGGCTGCGATCAGTTTCATGCGGGGATTGCCTTCGATGCGGTTTATGCTTTCGAGCGATGTGCGTGCCGCATACATGGGAGATCCTGCCGCCAAGAGCTTTGATGAAATAATCTTCAGCTATCCGGGAATTTTTGCCGTATCGGTCTATAGAATGGCTCACCAGTTATGGGAACAGCGCATTCCATTTCTTCCCCGCATTAGTACCGAATATGCCCATAGCGTTACGGGGATAGATATACATCCAGGCGCTCATATAGGAGGGAGCTTCTTTATCGATCACGGAACAGGGGTGGTAATAGGAGAAACAACAGAGATCGGGGACCGTGTGAGGCTCTATCAAGGAGTGACACTCGGAGCTCTTTCGCCGCCTCGCGATGCGGGTGAACTGCTAAGAAATAAGAAAAGGCATCCAACCGTCGAGGATGATGTGATCATCTATTCAGGGGCTACGATCCTTGGTGGAAATACGGTTATCGGGGCAAGGTCTATAATCGGCGGTAACGTGTGGCTGACCGAATCCGTTCCGCCGGACACCAGGATAATCCTGAAAAAACCGGAACTGATTTTTGCCGGGAAAACAGAATAAGATGTCGCCGGAACCACAAAAGCAGAGAATCCTCGAATATCCCGTATACTTATAGCGCCTGAGGAAGAGAACCTGTTGCGTCTTAAAACTTCTGAGAGTTCGGGTAGGGAGGTAAGCGAGGAGTCTTGGAGTGGGCTTCCTGCGGGCGGGCGCATTTTGCTTGAAGGTGTTCAACCACGTTTTATTTGTTTGATCCAAGCCGGCAATCCGCTAATGTTTCTTTACGGGCGCCCTCCTGAATCCGGGGGCCGAGCCGCTGCACCGATTCACTCTTCTTCTCCGCAACTATTTGTGTGTATAGGACTTCACGATCTCAGCAAGAGCGTTTCCGAAAGAGTGGATTTCATCGAGCGTGTTATATATGTAGAATGAAGCACGTACGGTCTGCCCGATGCCGAGAGTTTCATGGAGGAGCTGGGCACAATGATAGCCCGATCGTACCATTATGGCGTATCGATTGGAGAGAATTTTTGCAAGGCCGTGCGCTTCCAGACCCGGCAGCGTGAAGGCAACCGATGCACTCCTGTCTTTAGGGTCTTTCGGTCCATGTACGCGAATCTTGTCCGTATGTGATAGAACATCAAGCGCAGCGGCCGTCAGTTTCCGCACATGCGCCTCGACATTATCCATCCCGATACTTTCCAGATATTCAACCGCGGCGCCCAGCCCGATGGCGCCTTCAATATTCGGGGTCCCGGCTTCGAATTTTCCGGGAAGGTCCTCCGGCAGGAAATAATCCTTCCGGACCTCCTTTATCATCGATCCACCACGCATGAAAGGCTGCATACGTTCGAGAAGTTCCCTCCTGCCGTAAAGTACTCCGATCCCGGATGGCCCCAACATCTTGTGTCCGCTGAACGCAAGGAAATCACACCCGAGGGCCTGCACGTCAACGAGCATATGGGGCACAGACTGTGAGCCGTCAACCAAAATCAGGCCTCCAGCTTTGTGGGTCATGGCAATGCATTCTTCCACAGGGGTAACTGCGCCGAGAGCATTCGACACGTGGGGCAGGCATACCAACGCAGGCTTGTCTGACACTGCATTCTCCATATCTGCCAGTTCGAGTAGTCCATCGCGTTTCACCCCCACGTACGACACTTTCCGACGCCCGTACCACGGCAGGAGAACAGAATGATGGTCTGCCACCGTCACAACGACATGCCCTGAAAGAGGCAGGCAGTTACACACGAGATTAATGGCTTCCGTGGCATTTCGAACGAAAACGATCTCCTCCTCGTCCGCATTTAAAAATCGGGCCACTTTGCCCCTGGCTTCTTCATATAGATCGGAGGCTTCCATCGAAAGAAGGTGAACACCACGGTGGATGTTGGCGGTCGAACGGGTGTAAAAGTTCATTATAGCGTCAATGACGGGCTGAGGCTTCAGGCTGGTCGCAGCGGTGTCGAAATATGTGATTTGTCTTCCGTCAATTACGCGCTGCAGGATAGGGAAATCGGATCGAATCCGGTCCGTGTCGCATCCTTTCTGTTTGGCTAAATCTTCCCGGACACTCGGCATATCCGAATCGAGCATCGTTTGCCGTCCCATGCTTCAGCTCCTCAATCGGACAAAACACGACTCAGCTCAGTCAATCTCATGAAACAAATCAAATGAGGAAGACTTGACGAATCTAAACTTTCCGGAGGCTTCCGGCTTTATGGTGCTCACAGTCCGGGGGCGCACAACCATCTGCTTGCCCAGGAAATTAGATGTCGCATCCGCAAGGGCTTCGAAATCAGGCCTTCCCGAATTTCTTCCTACAATAAGAAGATCGCAGTTTGTTGCGCTCCGTTGGACGAGTTGCGAGAATTCGATATCCGGCCACCCGCTCATAAAGTCACAAATCTCCCGCTCCGTAACGATGCCCCGTGAGGTTACCATCGTGTTCTGAATCCTGCCTTCCAGTGTAAGCATCTGGGCCCCTCGGCCGCATGCGCAGTGCTCCTCATACAGCCGGCCAATGTCACCCGGCCGATAACGTATCAGGGGCATCACACGATTGTTGAAAACAGTAATTATAATCTCACCGACCTCTCCATGCGGGACGTGCTTACCGTTCCTCACCACTTCCACCAGGCATTCGGACATCGCGATGTGAAGCCTGTCCTGCTGTTCGCATGATGAGGCGATGCAGCCAAGTTCATGACCTCCATAGACCTCATGAACTGGAACTCCAAACACCCGTCTAAGTTCGTTTTTCAACACCGACGTCGATAATGCTCCCTGAGGCAGCAGGCTGCCAATCACAGGAGGTTTTTCCTCGTATTTTTGGATGTACATGGCCAACAGCTGCAGGTACGTCGGCAAACCGGACAAGACTGCAGGTCGCCAGTCTCGAATCTGTTCGATGTAGAGTTGAAGCATTTCCGGCGATACCCTCGTGCCTTCAGGTCCGAAAGAAGCCATCTCACGCTGAGGAGCCGCTATTTTTCGCGTCATCCATCCGGTAAGGCAGCGGGGCAGATTGAACGCCCCCTTTGAGGCCAGGTGTCTGAAAGCTTGC
>DASPQK010000159.1:0-4306 GCA_035624985.1 Syntrophobacteraceae bacterium
CTGAACCCCGTTGCCCAGAGATAAAATGAGACGGCGGATTAAGTCATTGGCGGGAAGGGCCGGGGGACAATGGCCCAGGCTTTCAGCCGGTGGAAACCCCTGGCCCTCTCCCCCATTAATTTTTGCCACCCTCTCAAAATCGGGGTTTATTGGCGTTTTCCCTCCTTTTTCTGCAAAAAAAAATTGGGGTTTTTTTACTTTATTTATTAACCATGGGACATTTTGACCAGTTTCCCGTGCCGCTCCTCCAAAAATTTTCGCACCTTGTTCCGCCCCCGCGCCGCTTAAAACCGGGGGCGTTTGGGCGGCAAACCCCTTTATCTTCGGCGGATTTCCCGGAAAAGCCGCTGAAGTTGCGGAACAAAGTATTGCAAGGCCGTAAAGGGGACGCGCCGCCGGCGCCCCGGGTCCCAATAACTCCGCTCCGTATCATCAAATTTCCGCCAGCTACCTGATTCTAGAACAAGGCTATCAAAAGAGGCGGCATTGCGCCAGAACAGGCGGGAAAATTGGCAAAAAAAGTGACAAGGGGTCAGTGGTCAGAAAATATAGGGTGCCAACGGCGCCGCAATGGGGTTTATAGGCAGGAAATCGTTGAGGTGTATGTTTACCGATGGAGCGGTATGCCCAAGTTCTGAAAAAATTTTACTTAACAGGAAATTTTGAGCTATACTGACTCCCACGAGAAGGGTTGCCTTCGGAAAGGGGTTTGTTTCGTGAGCAAAAATCGTAAGAAGCGTCCCTAACTAACGATTTTGGACAGCCGAATCTGAAAATGCGGCATAATCTCAGACCACATTTCTCAGGGTATTTTCCCCCGATTTTTTCAAAAATTTCCTGCCCTGAACGTCAGCTAACGATAAAAATTCCACTATTTACAACTCATAAAAAAATATACACTGTTTTTAAATAGTTACCTTCCGTTCTCTAGATGCGCCTGTAACCATATTGTAACACCAATGATCTTATATAAATAACCAGGCGTTCAGGGAGAATATACCATGAATCCTTTAACGGAAAAAAACCGACTATCATCCCATCGTTGAGGGGAATCGGCTTCAAGGCCAGAAACTTTGGGGGATTTTTCCCGAGAGAACAGGTACCAAAAAACATTTTGGGACGGCGGTGGCCAAGACTGACGCATAATCTCAGTTAAATGGAGGGTTTTGCGATGTCACATGAATTTAATGATAGTTTGAAGGTCCATATCAACCGAGACGTTGATGGTAACCCGCGTGATCTGCTTCACATCGAGGAGCCTTACGTCAGCAAGGCACCCACACCACAAATGGCCGCGCGTGAATACCTCGAGAAGTTCGGCAGTCTAATTGGTATCACAGCCGAGGAACTGAAACATCTCAGCCAATCGCCGGAGACCAAACCAATTGAGGCTCCGGTTGAATATCGTTTTCTCCAAGAGAAGATGCAGTTCGATACGACGACCGTCGTTTTTACTCAGACCTGCCTTGGCATTCCGGTCTGGGGGGCGGGCCTGGCGGTCCATATCAGGCTGAATCCCCTTCAAGTAGTTAGCGCTCAATTGACCCACCATGTGTCCTTAGAAGTCAGAAAACCCCCGGAAGAGGCCGTGAGACGACTGGAGAAGCTGCATACTAGAGTGTTAGCCAAACATCTTGGCCTTTCCAAAGATCAAAAGGAATTTAACTTGGCCTCGCTGCGGATCGAAAAATTGCGACTTCTAATCTACCGATATGAGGCGGCCAAGCGCGTCCTTTTGCCCGAAAAGCCTCCACAAGAAGAGAAACCTGCGCTTGTGCATGAATATCCAACCCTGCCATTGCCACCAACGGCCAAACAGATCCAGGATGGCCAGCACTATGTCGCGGCGGAAGTCATCTTTGTGTTAGAGACGCAGAATATCCCAGACCTTCGTTGGGTGGCGATAATTGAGGCGGAAACTCTGTCCATCCTGTTCCTAAGGCCATTCATAGATACTGTCGGCGGACTGGTTTTTAGGGAAGATCCGGTGACAACCAACGGCGGACCCCTGCCCTCTGCCGGCAACGCTGCACTTAATCCACTACGTAGCGCTGTTGTGCTCCAGGGGCTCGCTCCGCCTGCCGGAGGCAATTACGCCCTCGTGGGCGCCATCGTGCAATTGCAGGACGTTGAGCCTCCGCCAGTGGCCCCACCCACTGAGCCAGTCGGCACGGACTTCGATTTTGACGCACGGACGAACAATTTCGCTGCCGTAAACGCTTACTACCATTCTGACCGGTTCTTCCGTCTGGTGCAGGAACTCGGCTTCGATTTGAATACCTATTTCGGCGGGACGATCTTCCCAACGGTGGTGGATCATCGCGGTTTGGGCGGGAACGTCGTAAATGCCCACTGTCTCGGCAATGGTGCTTTCGGAATCCTGCGAAGCGCTTACGCCCTTGCCGACCTGAGCAACATCGCCCAGCCGCTCGGCCTGGCTTGTGATTGGCGAGTCGTTTTGCATGAACTTGGAGGGCATGGTACTCTTTACAACCACGTGAATTCCGCGAACTTCGGATTCTCTCACAGTGCGGGCGACAGTTTCGGTGCTGTCCTTAACGATCCAGATTCAAAGGCTCCCGACCGATTCGAGACTTTTCCTTGGGTCTATGCTTATGTTCTACGTAGGCATGATCGCACCCCAGCAGGCGGATGGGGCTGGAATGGTCAAATCGCCCTCAATCCATTCAACCCCATATTAGATGGCGGCGGATACAATAACGAGCAAATTCTCTGCACGACTCATTTCCGGATTTATCGGTCCATTGGCGGCGATTCCCCCGAAATTGCTATGCGTCGCTTTGCGGCGCGTTATGTCGCCTATCTGATCTTAAGGACAATTGGAGCTCTCACTGTTGCGACAAATCCGCCGAACGCCACCGCCTACGCTGCAGGTCTGATCACTGCCGAATTGGGCGACTGGACCAGTGAGGCCCAGGTAGGAGGTTGCTATTGGAAAGTTATCCGCTGGTCGTTCGAGAAGCAAGGTCTTTACCAACCGGCGGCTATGCCAAAGCCCAATAACAACATAGGCGACCCACCTCCCGTTGATGTTTACATCGATGATGGCCGTAAAGGAGAATACGAATACGGACCGCTCGGACAATATCCTTTCTTGCAGAAATTTTGGGAAACTACTGAAATATGGAACAGGCATGAGCCGGACGGAAAGGACAAGCATCAGACACCAATCGTCGGTATGGCAAATTATGCCTATGTGCGAGTGAAGAATCGTGGCACTACCTCAGCTAACAATGTGAAGGTGAGTGGATGGCACTGCCGCCCAACTGCCGGCATGGTCTGGCCGGATGACTTGAAGCCAATGACGACAGACTCACTCAACTTGCCAAGTTTACCGTCCGGCGGTCATACGGTGGTGGGGCCTTTCGAATGGTATCCGCAGGTTCACGGTCACGAATGCATGTTCATGAGTGTGAGTGCCCCTGGCGATCTCGCCAATAATGATCCGACCAGTTTCCTGCCCGCCGCCGCAGGCCCGACTCCGCTATGGAGAATGGTACCTTGCGACAACAATTTGGGACTCCGAGGAATGATCCCCGTGCCAGGGGGTGGGCATCGGCGAGCCCTGGAGCAATCCTTTCGAAACCGTCATTTTTGGGCAAGCAACCCGTTCCCATATACTGCAAAAGTTGAGATCCGCCCTGAAATGCCGCCTTTTTTGCTAACTCGCGGCTGGGCGGTGAATCTCGATAATCCCGGCGGGGGATCATTTTCACTCGGCCCCCGCGATTCTCGTATAATTAGACCTCGCCTAATCAGTGGGCAGGACTTCACCGCAGCCCAACTCATTGCTGCCGGCCAGGTAACTATCGTTTTCCCAGTTTTGGTCGATGGCCTGGTGGTCGGCGGACTGACCTATGTACTCGATCCCGACCTCAAGCACCCGGCCCGAGAGTCTGTGGATGAACCAGAAGAGCATGAAGAGCACAAGGAAAAGAGACCGCGTCGAATCAAGCTTGAAGTCGATATTGATTGAAGACATTTCTTTCCGGCTTAGCCAGTGCGAGGCATAACTGGTTCTTAACGTTCATATTATCAGGCACCGCACCGGGGTTCAAAGATTTCCTGCAAGGAGCAGGTGCGAAATAGGTTGAGCTGCAAGATGCGCAACCATCTCATCGTTGAAAGGAATTAGCCTCAAGAACAGGAACTTTAGGGGATTTTCCCCGTTATATTTGCCTATCCCCCCTCCCCTATCCTCTCCCCCCGGCTGGTTGAAGAGGGGATAAAAAGGAAATTTTGGCGTTTGCTAAACATACGGGGTTGGGGGAGGGAGTTTGAGGGA
>DASPQK010000160.1:0-5501 GCA_035624985.1 Syntrophobacteraceae bacterium
AAACCCTTCTGGCGCCGTATCCTGCGAACATTCGCCTTTTGTATGTCCTCAGGAAGTGTGCTATTTAAAATGAATCATAATACCCAGTATAGCCATGCCGACTGCCAGAATAATCGGTATCATCCATTTTAAGTCTTTTATTTCCTGTGACATTTGGCTCACGTTTGCACTGAGGGAGCGTAATGTAGTTATAACCTCCGAAAGAGCCATGCTTTCACTCTCTGTGATAAATTCGGTCTCTTCGGGGCTTAATTCCATTTTGTTCTGATAGGGTCCGCAGTATAATTTTGTTGAAGGTTGTTCGAGACGGTGAAATTCAACCGAGAGCAGATCGCCTCTATGTGTGAGAGCAATTGGTCTTGGAGTGAGGTTTGTAAGACCGATAATGAGCTTCGTGATATCCTGGGTCTATCTGCGGTCCAGTTGTGGCAATAAGACCTTTCCGGGCATATTTGGAGCGAAGTCCAAATCTCCCAACATATTGATCAGCAAGACGAATTTCCTCTAACACCGTAATCACCCCAAAGTCGCCCGGCTGAATAGTTATAAAACCAGCGTCTCTGATATTAACAAGTTTCTTTGTGGTTGTGGTCGCGCCTTGGTCCCCGACCCTGAGATCATAAGTTGCGGGTTGAACTTGGTTTTCATCAAACGGATTGATTAAAATATCCCCCCTGTTACACGCCTCAATGATCTGTTTGTTGTTGAGTATCATAGGGTCTCCTCTCCCTGAGAATTATGATACCAAAACCTGAAAAGTTAGCCAATATCAAATGTAGGTGAAGAAACGGTGAAAGTCAAGAGGTTTATTCTTAGTCAATATAGACGCCACCGCCGTTGACGGCTATGGAGTTGTCGACTCCCCCGGCGCCCCGGGCATCAACAGTATCGACAGCCGATGGCGGGAAGGAGGCCCGAACTATTCAATACAGACGAATGGAACTTGCCCGGCACATCGAAACAAGGTAAGGTATCCTCCGCCGATAAAGGACCCGATAGATACGATATGTTCGGAGATCTCCCGTGGCCAAGAAAAAAGACACCAAGAGCATTCAAAGGAGAAGGGCAAAATCAAAGCAAGAAACACAGAAGAAGCGCCATCTTAAGCTGGTCAAGGAGAAACTCAAAAAAGAGGCTGGTTTTCATTTCCACCCGACGCCACCTGTGGCTGATATGGAAGCCCCCAGCGGTTTTCGCGCCGTTTCCATGGCCCAGGCGTTGATCGAATATTACAAGCCTCTGGAGCAGGATGCCGGTGATGATCTCAAATCCCGCAATGAAGTTTTGGGCATATCCAGCGCCATTTGGAATTATGAAATTTCCCAGACGGAAGGAGCGGCCGAAAAGGAATTGGAAGAACTCAGGAAAACCATCATAACCAACATTAAAGCCGTTTTCAGTATGAAAGACGGCGAAGCTAATGAACTACTTCGCGACATGATCCAGAGAAAACGGCATCTCTTCCCGGAGGACATCCAGCCCAAGCATTTTCGCACGATGATGTTCATGAGAAAGGAGCTTTCGCACCTGATCGCGCCGTTCAACTACGTGGGGCTGAGTTATCGCGCAGAGCCGATCCCCCCGGACAGGCGAGACCAGTCGGCAATCCATAAAATCAAACGGATGGACCAGTACATTATCGATGGTGCGGAATACGATGAATGGGAGGATTTTTACTTCTCGATGGAAGAGGAAGTGCGAGGGCGATATGAGAAATGGCTCAATGAGAAAGGCTTAACCGAATTCGCCCAGATTTTTGGCTCGAATCTGGATATGTTTCTTAACTTCATTTATCGATACGTCCATGGTGCTCCGGCTATCCTGAAGTCGGTGGCGCCCGAGCGCTTCGAGGAATTCTTATTTGACCATTTGTTGCGTAAATTGGTTGCGGAGCCCCACGAATACGTCTTGTTCCCGCCAACCCTTAAATTATTCTATGAATTTCTGCTTGAGAAGGGCTACATTGCTGAGTTGGAGAGCAAAGACATCATCGAAACGATCGACGGAATGGAGCCTGAGTTTATCGATGTTTTACGGGAACAGTTTGGTTGACCGGCGGTATCATCCTTCCTCCCAGACTGCCCATATCAAATTCCCGCAGCGATCGATGACTCTAAAGCATTGAAAAATCGTCTCCATAAGCTCCTCTGTGTGCCGTTCCTTCCGATTGCGCGCAGACACGACCGGCGCATTCACTATGGCGGGATCATGGTGATTTCTGCAGTTCCGTTAAGGCGCAAGCGAGTCGATCAGGTAGGTCCCGTTGGGACTGCCCCAGCCGGTCACAAGATCGTAGCCTTTTTTTGCTGAGTACATGCCGTTACTGCCGCTTATGATGTCGTGAAAAGCCCTGGCATAACTCGATCCCATGCCGATACTGTAGATGGCCGGGTTGATGAAGCCGACGCTTTGGCCGCCGGCTTTTTCATTGACCAGCGCCAGAAAGCCGGCCCATCGAGGCGCCGCGAAGCTCGTTCCGCCCCATCCTCCCTCGCAGGCGCCGTCGTAGCAAATGTAGTTGTCCGTGTCGGCTTCCGCGGCAACGTCCGGGCAATTCCGATAGACCTTCGATCCTTTGTTGGCAGTGGTGATGACACCTGCCGTCTCCTGGTAGGAGGGGATTGTAGTACGGTTTGGAGAAATGCCGCCGCCGCTGTTATGCCACGCGGTTTCCGATTTCCAGGGGCCTCCCGCGTATTCGGTGGTCAAAACCGTGCCGCCCACCGACGTGACGTATGCATCATCGGCCGGATAAACATATTGGGACCCCGGATAAATATGCCCCGACTTCTTTTGATACGAGCCATTGTCACCTGAGGCCACAAACAGGTTCTGACCCTGGGCGGCAAACTCCTTGAATATCGGGTCGTCACTGGCCGGGTCAGCCGGCCGCCATCCCCAGGAACAGGCTAATGACTTGGATTTATTTTCCTCGGCCATCTTGTTGAAGATGTCGACGTCGCTGGTCTTGGCTACATAAACGCGGACCGATTTCAATCCCGGCGCCATCGAGATCGCCTGTTCAATGTCGAGCGCCTGTTCGGAATCATCGCATTTCCCGGTGCACTTCAAGCTGGACCCATCCGTCGAGACGCCCACGACGATGGATAAGACTTTGACCGCCGGTCCCACTCTTTTGAAGTAGGTTTCGACGTCTTTTATGTTGTAGCCGCCAAATTCCACGAGCCCTACCGACTGACCGGCACCGGTAAGGGCAGCTGGACCGGTTACACCGTAGTAGGCCGCCCGCAGGTCACTGCCGATATAATTGCCGCCCGGTCCCGACCCTGTGGCGCCGGGCGACGCCTCCGGAGCTTTCGTGAGGCCTGCCGGGCGCGGAATGGAGAAGTTGTCGAGGCCCGTGATATGCCACAACGCGAACGGAAGGTCAGCCGTCGGCTCCCTGTCCGGAGCGTAGAACGTGCGATCTTCCGTCGGGTGCCGATACACTCCTATCTCAACCTGGAACGCTCGCTCGATATTGGCCACCGTCCCCGCAACATCCAGGATCATTCGATTTCGAGCGGCGCCGGCCACGGTCAAGCCGTTCGCCTGAGCGAAACCAGTCACTGCGTCGTAATCCTCCTGCGACGGTCCGAAGCGGTCGGTGAACTCTTCAACGCTTAGGAACCTGCGGTAAGAGGAGCTTTGCGGATCGTAAATCCGCTCCAACAGATCGTCAAGCTCCGACTCGTTGCGCAGCGGCAGAGCAATGTTGAGCCGCAGGTAACGCGCGCCGGAAAGACGGCCCAACAATGCCGCCTGCCCTCTTGAAACCTCATCACGCATGTGCCTAGTCAGCAGCCGTCCCTGCCCGTTGGCCGGCGCCGGGAAGAAGAAAGAAAGGACTATGGCCGCGTACAAAACTGCAGCCGTACTGTGTGTTCCGAATCGCATCATTATTGGGATCCTTTCGCATCCGTCAGGCTGAGATCTTTCTCTTTAAACTCCACTTATGGAGAAGTCCGATCTCCGTTTGCAATCCATTTCGCACCCGGTTCGTTGGTTCCCGCCCCGCAGCGAGGAAGCCTTCTTTTGAAGCATAATTATACAAGACTGCCGGGATAGGTCGAGTAAAGTATCCTTTAATTCAGGTAAAGTTTTGTCAAGACGGGTCCAGGCAAGTGTCGAAAGGTCCTTGCGCTCAGCCTGTCTTTTCACGTCAGGACGTATATTTTTTGGCCGACCGTGCGGCCTGCCCGGTGCAATGTTTACATTTTCAAGCGAACATCCCCTGCGGTCGGGCAAGCTGCATTGAACTGTTGAATTAAAACGCGGCGGAGGTGTACAATCATGTGGGCACGACAACGTTGGGCATGATGAATTTCTTGAACAAAAACGCTGAATAGGCTGCTATAACGGATGGCAGAAAGCCGGCCCCCGAAGTGCATCTAATCGGGGGTCGGATGTCGGAAAACAGAGAAAAACTTCGCACGGGCGCTAAGATCGTGTCAACTGTCTTTTTACGCTTGCTATAAGGATTCAAAGTAACTTGAAGATGAACATCAACAATTGTGCAAACATCGGCTCGTCGGACTTGGAGTCTCGCGAGGCATCTGCCGTTGGCGCTCAGAGACTGCTGGTTTTTCAGCAGAATGGTAGAGGGGAGAGCAAGATCAGGGGCATTCGAGCATACGGCGAAGGCCTTTTCGAACTGCGAGTCATATCCATTGACTGTCGGATGCCCGCCATTCTCGATAACCCCAGCGAGTATCTGCCCTGCGATTTTCAAGCCGATTTAATCTTAGACTACCTTAAACATCCAGACCTCTCGCATGATCTCGCCGTCATGTGCAAAAACAGGGGCATCCCCCTGATCGCATCCGGAAAGAAATTCCGCGTGGAGGGCGCCTTCACGCCGATGATCTGTTGCGCGCTATCCCGACATAGCCGCCTGGGGCAATACGGAGATCGTTTCGGGGCGCCGGAATTTTCCGTCGAGATAGAAGGCGAAAGGATCCGGAAGATCACCGTTTTGCGCGGAGCCCCGTGCGGAGCGACCTGGGACGCCGCTGCCCGAATGGCAGGGGCGTCCATCCAAGGTGCTGCCGTCCGTATGGGTTTGGAAGCCCAGTTCTTTTGCACTGCCGACCCATCCGGCTGGGATCCGATGTACGGCAAGAGCCCGGTGCATTTGGCCGGAGACATCCACCGGGCGGCGCTTTACAGAGCCATGGAGTCCTCGAATTCCTCTCTTAATTTTTAGATACTACGGTGTTGCGTTCGAGATTGAGCGGGGGTAAACGCCATAAGCGCTCAAATAAGCGCGTAAGTTATTGAATTTACTGATGGCAGGATTAGGATTTTCGTCACCCCCATGAAAACGGGGGGTCCAGTGCATTACTCATTGATTTTAGAGAAAAAAACAAAAATCTATAGGGGTAGGGACAGCGCATTGGATTGCACTGCCCCTCCCTCCGAACCGGACAAGCGGATCTCCCGCATCCGGCTCTCCAGTCGATGGTTTTACCTCGTCAGGACTGAAGGAATGAATCACGGGC
>DASPQK010000161.1:0-5965 GCA_035624985.1 Syntrophobacteraceae bacterium
TAATAACTTCCTTATCTTTAGCCCGTTTGCTTTTTACTTTTGCCCTCCCAGGGAGGATATGATGGCCACCCAGCTCGAATATGCGCGAGCAGGCACAATCACCGAGGAAATGAAAAAAGCCGTGGAAAAGGAGCCGATTTCCGCAGCGCAACTGCGTGACCTGATTGCCGCAGGACTGGCTGTTCTGCCCAGGAATGTAAATCATTCGATTTCAGATCCCAGGGCAATCGGAAAAGACCTCAAGACCAAGGTGAACGCCAACCTTGGCACAAGCGGCGAATGTTGCTCCATGGACCTGGAGAAGAAGAAACTGGATGCGGCTCTGAAGGCCGGGACCGATTCGATAATGGACCTTTCAACCGGCAGCGAACTGGCCGCTTTCAGGAGTTTTTTCCTGGAGAACTCGCCTGTCATGGTGGGAGCAGTACCGATCTACTGGCTGGCTACCGAGTTGGTTCACCGGCATCGGCCGCTCGATACGATGGATGCCGATGAGCTTTTTAGAAGTATCGAGCAGCAGTGCGCGCAGGGTCTTGACTACATCACGGTGCACTGCGGGGTGACTCTGGATTCGGTAAAAAAACTGGAGACTCACGAGCGGATCATCCCGTGCGTGAGCCGGGGCGGCTCCATTTTGATGTCCTGGATGCGCAAAAACGGCAGGCAAAATCCGCTCTATGAGTATTATGACGACCTTTTGAGCATAGCGTACAAGTACGACGTAACTCTGAGCCTTGGGGACGGCTTTCGCCCGGGCGCAATCCTGGACGCAACAGACGGGCCTCAGATCGAAGAGTTGATGACGCTGGGCGAACTGGCCAGAAGGGCGCGCAAAAGAAACGTCCAGGTTATGATCGAAGGGCCGGGACACGTGCCTCTTAACCAGATTGCCGCCAACGTACTGCTTGAGAAAGAATTGTGTGACGGCGCTCCCTTTTATATCCTCGGACCGCTTCCGACAGACATTGCGGCCGGCTACGACCACATTACCTCCGCCATCGGAGGAGCGATCGCCGGGGCTGCCGGAGCAGATTATCTCTGCTACGTAACGCCCGCCGAACATCTAGGACTCCCAGACGCCGACGACGTGCACCAGGGGGTTATGGCCGCGCGTATCGCCGCTCATATCGCAGATATTGCCAAGGGGCTTCCGGGGGCCGTCGATGCCGATCGGCGCATGTCGGTCGCCCGGCGGGACCTGGATTGGGACGCAATGGTGCGTGAAGCCATCGATCCGGAATTTGTGAAAAAGCGCCTCCAGGTCATCGATGACCGCGAGGGTTGCACCATGTGCGGAAAGCTTTGCGCCGTAAAGATCGGCCGGACGGTTTGATGAGGGTCATCCCTAGATCCCGCGCCGTGCGCATGCCCCTCAAGTTTAGTGATGCGTCAGGGCTGATTTCTTCGTGTGCTTCTCACCTCTTCATGTTTTGAACGGGTTGGCCGGGGCTGTCTCCACCACGAAGCACACGAAGGACACGAAGGGTGGGGAAAAGAAGCAAGCTTTGCGCTCCTTCGTGGCCGAGCATGGGATTACATTCGTTGCCGACTACTGGACAGGCCATAGTTGTTTTTTCATTTTCCTTCGTGGCTTCGCGCTTCGTGATGAATTATTGCCCTTGTCACGAGGTGAGTGCGAAGGACACGAAGGAAAGGCCGTTGGGATGCGCACCCTCTCTAAACCTTTTGAGTTGACGGCTATGCGCGCCCCGCGGGAGCGGGAGTGAACGGCGAAGAGTGAAAAACCAAATTTCACAATCCCTTGATTCCTCATCTCGTTTTAATTCGATCGTCCGACTGGACAGCCAAACCGCCTGGTGCGTTCTTGCCGCGTGTGCGCTGATGAAGCGGTTGGGAAAAATCCAGGGCGTCGAACAGCACTGGTTGTTCAACCGGCTGCTGGACGCGCACGGCGAGAAAGTTCGATCCGAGGGTGATTTGCGCTCGTGGATGTTCGCGGCTTTTCCGGCCCTGAACTCAAGGCTGTGGGATACCTGCCGAAAGCAGGCGAACGGCTTTCTCGAAGCCGGCATCGGCGTGTTCAGGCGGCGCGCCGCGGGTGGTCACTCATCTCCAAGCGATGAGAGGCACAGCGCGGATATTTTGTCTCAACCTCTCCGCGTCCCTCCTTCTCCGTGTCCATCCCTGCCTTGCCCCGCCGTCCTTTTCGGCAAAGGCAGCCCTTCGCTCGATCTGCCTTTGCTTGCCGTATTCAATTCCAGAAAACCGAGACTGGTTTCTCCCGATTCAAGATGGTTCGAGGCGCTGCGCTTTTTCTTCCGCTGTTTGGACTCCCGGGAAATTGCCGTCGCGGGCAGCACGGGAACTCTCACTTACGATTTGGCGAGCGCACTGGCTTCGCGCTGCGGCCTGGCCCAACTGGCGGTTGCGCCCTTCCCTGTCCAGGCTTTCCGCCCGGCGGGTATTCCGGCGCTATCGTGCATGCTCGACTCAGCTACCTGCTCCAAGGGAAAAACCCCGATTTGCCGCGACCGTATCGTTGCCGCCCTGGCAAGCTTTCATCTCGTGCTGGAAATACGGGCGGGTGGAAACCTGCTGGCGGTCCTGGAGGAAATCCAGGCAAAATCCCCCCGCCGCGAGTTTATTTTCGATCCCGGAGCACCGGACTCTTCCAATGCGGGAAATTATGCCCTGCTAAGGAAGTTTCCGGAGCATGCATGCGCCTTTAAGCTCCCCGGGCCCCCGGATTCGACATCTGTTGCCTCGCTTAAAAACAAAAAGCGGCTTTCCGCAAAAAATGGTGCGCCTCTAAATGTTGGGTCTGCGTCCCTTCTTTGCGCCGGAGGCAATTACCTCTTTCATTATACCAGGGCCTGTGCGGGTCCGTGGCCCGGCCAGACATACCGGCAATACCTGCTCGATCTGCTCGACCGTCATCCCCTTTCAGGCCATTCGGCCCTGGACGCTCTTATCCGGATTTTGCAGGAAGCAACGATCCGGGCGGGGGCCGGGATCGTTCGTGGCCGCGAGGCGGTTATTTGCTGGAGTTCTCATCCTCCGCACGAGCTTTTTCTAATGCGGAAGTGGAACCGCGCGCTGGTCAGGTGGACGGTCGAGCCATACGGGATAGCGGTGCGGCGGGATATTTTGCGGTCGCTGGGAGCAAAACCGGCCGTGTATGGTAGCGATCGGACGTGGTCGCGGCTTGGCGAATCCGAAAGGTATCGTTTTCAATTGAGCGGTTCCACCCCGTCGGCCTCCTGGAGACATGAGCGGGAGTGGCGTCTACGCGGTGACCTGCCCCTTGGCAAAATAAATGCGGGATTCGTTTTCGTGCAGACAGAGGAAGAAAAGGCAAGAGTCAGCGCTTACGTGAACTCGAAGCTCCCGATCGTAGTTCTAAAGAGAGGGTAAAACCTGGATGGAAGAAGACGATAACGAAAAAGTTGATGAAATAACGGAAGAAGAGAGCTTTGCCGAACTGTTGCAGGGGAGCTTTGTGGAGCCTGTCCGGTTCAATCCAGGGCAGAAAGTAAAGGCGAAGATCGTAAAGATTTCGGCGGAGTGGATTTTCCTCGATTTGGGCGCAAAGAGCGAGGGCTATCTCGACAAGAAGGAATTGCTCGATGAGGAAGGCAATCTTTGGGCCAAAGAAGGCGACCTGATTGAAGCCTATTTTCTCTCGGCGGACAGCAACGAGCTGCGTTTCACCACCCGGATCGCGGGAGGGGAGGCCGGACGGCGCTACCTGGAAGAAGCATGGCGAAGTGGAATACCCGTGGAGGGGCTTGTCGAAAAAGAAATCAAGGGCGGCTTTGAAATCAGGATAGCCGGGGGACTCCGCGGGTTTTGTCCATTTTCACAGATGGGTCCGGCACGCGCGGGAAATCCGAAAGATTTCATTGGCGGGCATCTTGCTTTCCGAATCACTCAATGGGGTGAGGAAGGACGAAACATCGTTCTGTCCAACAGATCGGTCCTTGAAGAAGAACGCCAAAGGCAGAGGGAAGAACAAAAAGGCATTTTGCAGGCAGGGACCAGGGTTACGGGGACGATCACCTCCATTCGAAACTTTGGCGCCTTCGTGAAAATCGGCGCCGTAGAAGGACTCATCCCCATATCGGAAATAAGCTGGGACCGGGTGGAAGACATCAATGAAGCGCTTAAGGTCGGCCAGGAAGTTGAAGTGGTGGCCACCAAGCTGGAGTGGGAGAAGGACCGGCTCTGTTTCAGCTTGAGACAAACCCTGCCCGATCCATGGGAAAACATTGAAAGGGATTTTCCTCAAGGATCGCGCCACAGAGGCACTGTGGCCCGACTGACCAATTTTGGCGCCTTCGTAACTCTGCGGCCCGGAGTGGACGGTCTTCTCCACATATCCAAACTCGGGTCTGGCAAAAGGATCAGGCATCCGCACGAAGCACTGGAAAAGGGTCAGGCGGTCGAAGTGAAGATTGACAGTGTCGACAGTGACAGTAAACGTATTTCGTTGTCATTGGCGGGGTCCGTACAGGCGGAAGCCGATGAGGAAAGTGAGAGCGATTATTCAGGGTATTTAAGGGAGAACCCGAAATCCATGGGGACTCTGGCAGATATTCTGAGAGCAAAACTCGGTGAAAAGGCAAAGAAGTAGAGGGCGCTGTGAATCCGGTCCAGGGTTCTTTGAGCCCCGCCTGCCGGCCCCAGATGAGCGAACCGCCTGGAACGCCGCCACCGAGAGACCGCTCGTGTCGAACAAGCCCCGCCCCCGGACCAGTTTGAGGCTCCAGCTATCGCGCCCGTGAGCATGTTCGTGCATAATCCCGGACTAGATATCTCAGGCCGCAAACGGCCTATTTCAGCGAAATAGTCTTTGTTGGAGCGCCATTTACCGTATTGCCCGTAATCGCATTGTCTCCGAACGATACAATACTGCCCCTCGATTTTCTCAAACATGGGCATGGGCGCCTGATAATCAAGGGGGGTAGCGCAGTTAGACCAAGGACCATCTCATAGCTGAGGCAGGTCATACATCCCTTCAAGCAAATTATTAGGTCCGATGCCCTGTCGCCATATTGCACAGGTGATTAACATATTGGCTCGCCGACGCTTGAGGTTTTCCCATTATCAGAGGAGGAGATAAGATGACAAAGGTACTCGTACTCTACTACAGCATGTACGGCCACATCGAAACTATGGCGGGTGAGGTGGCTGAAGGCGTCCGAAGCGTTGAAGGCACCGAGGTTACGGTGAAGCGCGTGCCTGAACTTGTCCCGGAGGAGACAGCGCGCAAAGCCGGGGCAAAGGCAGATCAAGCGGCGCCGATTGCCACCGTTGATGAATTGCCGAGCTATGACGCCATCATTTTTGGAACTCCGACGCGTTTTGGCAACATGTGCGCGCAGATGCGAAATTTTCTCGACCAGACCGGCGGCTTGTGGTTTAACGGCAGTCTGATCGGCAAGGTGGCCAGCGTTTTTACATCGACCGGCACCCAGCACGGCGGACATGAAACTACCATCACTTCCTTTCATTCGACGCTTCTGCATCAGGGCATGGTCATAGTGGGCGTTCCCTATTCCTGTCAGGAACTGATGAACATGGGCGAAATCACAGGCGGATCGCCCTACGGCGGGGGAACTCTCTCAGGCCCTGACGGCAGCCGGAGGCCCTCGGAAAATGAGATGAAGATCGCTCGATTTCAAGGGGCACATGTGGCTAAAATCGCGAAGAAGCTTTCGGCATCTTAAAAACAGCAGGAGGTCAAGCCAGGGATGCCTACCGACGAAAAAGCGGCGCAACTTACTGCGAATCCGGTCTGGAACGAACTCAAAAGCCATTACCAAAAAATCAGGGACATCCACCTGCGGAAGCTTTTTGCTGAAGACCCCGGTCGGGCCGAACGATTCACGGTTGAAGCTGCGGGGGTTGTCTTCGATTATTCGAAAAACCGGGTGAACAGCGAAACTATGAGCCTCCTGGTCCGGCTGGCCAGATCCTGTAATCTAAGCGAACGAATCGAGGC